>ONTN01000123.1 GCA_900320765.1 uncultured Eubacteriales bacterium | reverse complement strand
TACCTGGGCAAATGGCGACCGAGAAGGGGCTCGAACCCTCGACCTCCAGCGTGACAGGCTGGCGTTCTAACCAACTGAACTACTCGGCCGTATTGTGGTGGGAGCTACAGGGCTCGAACCTGTGACCTCCTGCTTGTAAGGCAGGCGCTCTAACCAGCTGAGCTAAGCTCCCTCAACTTTCCTTTCGGAAACGGCAAGGGTTATTATAACTAAGAAGGCCGGATTTGTCAATAATTATTTTCTATTTTTTCAAAAACAAATTCCCGGGGTCTTGTCTATCACACAAGCCCCGGGAACGTTTTATTTATTGCTCAGATACTCGTCGATCGACTTTGCGGCTCGTTTTCCGGCGCCCATCGCGAGAATTACGGTCGCGGCGCCGGTCGCGGCGTCACCTCCGCAGAAGATGCCCTCGCGGCTCGTGGAGCCATCCTCAGCCGTCGTTATGCAGCCGTACTTGTTCGCCTCAAGTCCCTCCGTGGTGGTGCGGATAAGGGGATTCGGGCTCGTTCCTATCGATACGATGACCGTATCCGCCTCGATATCGAATTCGCTGCCCTCAATAGGGACGGGACGGCGGCGGCCCTTCTCGTCGGGCTCTCCGAGCTCCATACGGATGCAGGTCACGCTCTTTACTCTGCCCTTCTCATCTCCGTTGATTTTAACGGGATTGCATAAGAGATCGAAGACTATCCCCTCTTCTTTAGCGTGGTGCACCTCTTCCTTTCGGGCGGGAAGCTCCTCCTCGCCGCGGCGGTAGACGATATGCACGTCTGCGCCCATGCGCTTTGAGGAGCGAGCGGCGTCCATGGCGACGTTGCCGCCGCCGACTACGACGACCTTCTCGCTCTTATAGATCGGCGTGGGGTTATCGGGCAGGTAAGCCTTCATCAGATTGATGCGGGTAAGGTACTCGTTTGCCGAGAAGACGCCTACAAGGCCCTCTCCGGGTATCTTCAGAAACTGCGGAAGTCCCGCTCCGGAGCCGATGAAAACGGCGTCGAAGCCCTCTTCCTCCAAAAGCTCGTCGATAGTAACCGTCTTGCCAACGACCACGTTGAGCTCGATCTTTACGCCCATTTTCTCAAGATTGGAGACTTCCTTCTCGACAATGCTTTTCGGAAGGCGGAACTCGGGTATTCCGTAGCTCAGAACTCCGCCGGCCACGTGGAAGGCCTCGAAAATAGTAACGTCGTAGCCCTTCTTCGCAAGCTCACCGGCGCAGGTGAGGCCGGACGGGCCGGAGCCGATAACGGCGACCCTTTTCCCGTTCGCCGGGGCGAGGTCCGCTCCCTTAGTTCCGTTCTTTATCGCCCAGTCGGCGACGTATCTCTCAAGCCTGCCGATGCCTACGGGCTCACCCTTTTTGCCCCTGACGCATCTGCCCTCGCACTGGCTCTCCTGCGGGCATACTCTGCCGCAGACGGCGGGAAGGGCGTTTGCTGTGGATATGGTTGCGTATGCTCCGGCGTTGTCGCCCTCGCGCACCTTCTGAATAAAGGCGGGGATGGGAACAGAAACCGGGCAGCCCTCCATGCAGAGAGGATTCTTGCAGTTTAAGCAGCGCGCCGCCTCCTCCCTTGCCTCCTCGTCAGTATAGCCGAGGTTGACCTCAAGGAAATTCTTGTTTCTAACGTTTGGGTCCTGCTCTTTGACCGGAGTTTTATTCATTGACATATTAGGCATTGTTCATTCCCTCCAGTCGGCAATTATGCTCCCTGCGCCTCTGCTGCTCGAATTCCCGGTAAGTCGCGGCGCGCGCCATTGTCTCATCAAAATCAACCTGATGTCCGTCGAAATCCGGCCCGTCTACGCAGGCAAACTTCATCTGGCCGCCTACAGTAACGCGGCAGCAGCCGCACATACCCGTGCCGTCGATCATAATGGGATTCATCGAGACCATAGTCGGTATGCCGTATTCCTTCGTCAGCTTGCAGACAAACTTCATCATAATAAGCGGGCCTACAGCGAACACTCTGTCATACTTGACGCCGGAGTCAATCAGCTCCTTGAGCTGAGCTGTTACCATACCGTTAAAGCCGTAGCTGCCGTCGTCAGTACAGATATAGAGATTATCGGACGCAGTCTTCATCTCATCCTCAAGAATAACGAAGCTCTTGGAGCGGAAGCCTCCGATAAGATCCACGTCGCAGCCGGCGTCGTGCATAGCCTTGGCAACGGGAAGCGCAATAGCGCAGCCGAGACCGCCGCCGATAACGGCGACCTTTCCGGAGGACTCGATCTCGGTAGGAACGCCGAGCGGACCGACGAAGTCGCGCAGGCAGTCGCCCTCGTTCATCTCTCCGAGGGTGAGCGTGCTGTCACCCACCTTCTGCACAACGACGCTGACGCTTCCGTCCTCGCCGCAGCTTGAGATGGTAAGCGGTATTCTCTCCGCCCTTTCGTCAGTTCTCAGTATGATAAACTGACCGGGCTTAGCTTTCTTCGCCACGAGAGGAGCGTAAACAGATACCCGGACTATGTCGGGGGTGAGCTCCTCTTTTTTGACTATCTGATACTTTTCAGGCATTTTTCATCACCCTTTAATAAGAGTATGGCCGAAATTACCGCGCAAATGCAAGGAAATTTCGGCCATTTGGATTTTAATAATATCTCTTGTTCTTGTTCTTGCGCGCTGCCTCAGACTTCTTGCGGCGCTTGACGCTGGGGCTCTGGTAATATTCCTTCTTCCGGAGGTCTGCGAGGACGCCTGCCTTGGCGCAGTTTCTCTTAAATCTCTTAAGAGCACTGTCCAGAGACTCGTTTTCCTTGACGTGGACTTCGCTCATCTTTCTTCCCTCCCTCCGACGAATAAACTTCTCTTTTTTGCGGATAGGGCAAAATTACCCTATAAACAACGTTAGTATTATAGTTTCTTGAGGGGGAATTGTCAATGTTTTTTTTATTGAGCCTCGTTTTTTTACGATAGGTCTGCTCTCATCCTTCTTCTGAAAGCGAGAGTTCCGAGGGCGGATATAACTATTGCGCTGCCGATTACGATGATGAGCGGGAGCCAGAATTCCTCGTATCCGAAGCTCAGGCTGATTGCTGAACGGACGGTTTTTACGGAGTAAAGGAAAGGAAGGCACCTGCATATCTTCAGAAGTATGCCTCCGCTCATCTCCGGATCAAACCATATTCCGCCAAGGAAGGAGCCGAGGGATATTATTATCGAGCAAAGTCCGGGCGCGGCCTTCTCATTGAAGAGAGTGCCGAATAAAAGCCCGAAGCCGATAAACATTACGGCTGAGGGCAGAGAAACCACGATCGCAAGCAAAAGACCGGCAGCGCTGAGCTCCACGCCCGTGATAAGCGAAATAACAAAGGATGCTATCATAGTGAGAGCGCACTGGATAACGGATATTAAAAGCATAGGTATTATGTAACCCAATACGAAGTCGCGGCTTTTCATCGGGGTCGCGTACATTCTGACAAGGAAGCTCCCGCTCCTGTCGCCGGAAACGCAAAGCGCGGCAAAGAGCATAACGAAGGTCTGTCCGAAAACCGCTACTCCTCCGGAGAGCCTGTCAATCCTGAATATGGTCATACCCGCCTCTTTCGGTATGCTTTGATTGACGAGGGTCATTATTACGAGCATAACGAGAGGAAAACCGATGCAGAAAATATAGCTCAGAGGGTCGCGAAGGACCTCCTTGACGTTTCTCTCGGCAAAAGCCCAAGCTCTTTTCATATTACTTTCCTCCCTTCGCTCTCTCTGCGATCTCGATGAACGAATCTTCAAGGCCGGACTTTCCGGCAATCGCCTCTATCTCAGCGAGCGTGCCGAGGGCGGCTATCTTGCCCTTTACCATTATTGCTATTCTGTCAGAGAGCATCTCCGCCTCTTCTATATAGTGGGTGGTGAGCACGATCGTCATTTTTCCCTTGAGCGCTTCAATGGCGCGCCAAAGCTCGCGCCTTGCAAGAACGTCGAGGCCGAGAGTCGGCTCATCCAAAAACAGCACCTTAGGCTCGGAGATAAGAGCCATAGCTATTGAGAGCTTGCGCTTCAAGCCGCCGGAAAGGGTCTTTGCGCGGGAATCCTCGACCTCCTCCATATCGAAGCATTCGATCATCTCGCTTACCTTTTCCTCGATCTTCTCCTTTGAGAAACCCGCGACCTTCGCCATAAGCTCAAGGTTTTCGCGAACGGTGAGCTTTTCGGAGACGGCGGTATCCTGCGGTGAAATGCCGACGACCGCCTTGACAGCGTCCTTCTCGGTAAGCACGCTGTGTCCGTTTACGAGAGCTTCGCCCTCCTGCGGCTCGGAAAGGCAGGTCAGCATACGCACGGTCGTGGTCTTGCCCGCTCCGTTAACGCCAAGCAGGGCAAAAAGCTCACCGTCGTTAATTTCAAGGTCGAT
>ONTN01000122.1 GCA_900320765.1 uncultured Eubacteriales bacterium | reverse complement strand
TAAGCGATACGAAGGAGCCGTGAGTAAACCATTTAAGCGTTATGCCGAAAATCCAGGTAACGATAAGCCCGGTAAAGAAGGATGGAACGGCCATCACGAGCCTGTTCAGTGCCGAGCGGAATCTTCTGTAAAAACGGCTCTTAGCCCCTGCGGCGACAAGGCCGAGGGGCAAAGATACGATTGCTATTATTAAGAAGCTCATAACGCTGAGTATGAGCGTTACCTGAAGCCTCGGTTTTATAAGCTCAGCGACGGACTGACTCCTGTATCTGTAAGATGAGCCGAGGTCGCCGGTAAAGAAGCCGCGAAGCCACTCGAAATAGCGGACGTGCACGGGCTTATTGAGCCCAAGCTCCTCCCTAAGCGCCTCAATTTCCTCCGGCTCTGCGTTCGTTCCCAGCATCGTGGACGCCGGGTCGCCGGAAATAAGCGAGAAAGCGATAAAGGTCATCAGCGTCACGATCAGCATCGTGAGGATGAGAGAGGCAAGCTTTTTTGCGGCGTACCTCATCAGCTTTCAAAGTGAAGGCCGGAAAGGTCGATAACGTCGATGGGATAAAAGCGAACTCCGCTTATGCCCTTCCGGACGGCGACCATATCGGCGATGTCCTGGATATAGACGTTAGCCGCGTTCTCAGCGAGCTCCCGCTCCATCGCCTTGTATATTTCGGTCTGCTCGGCGTCGTCATAGGTCACCATCGCGCGGGCGAAAAGCTCGTCGTAGCTCTCGCTTGAGTAGTTAATAAAGTCTCTCTTATGGGTCGAGGTAAATCTCTCCAAAAGGGCGCGGGCCGTCATCTGAGAGGCGTCGAAGCCAACGACGGTCGATTCAAAATCCCTGTTTCCGTAAACGTTCTCAAGCCAGCTTGCCCACTCGACAAGCCTGATCTCGGCGTTTATTCCGACCTCCTTGAGCTGCTTTACAATCACCGTGGCGGTGTCGATATGCGGCTGATAGTTCGAGGGAACGGTTATCGTCATCGAAAAGCCGTCCGGATATCCCGCCTCAGCGAGAAGCGATTTTGCCTTCTCGGTGTCGTGCGTATAGTAATCCGTAAGCTCCGGGAGGAAGTATTTTGAAAAGGCCGGGTACATACTTGAGCCTATCGGGCTGCCGTAGCCGCCGAACACGGTGTTTATTATCTCGTACTTATCAACGGCATAGCACAGCGCCTGACGAACGCGGATATCGTCAAAGGGCGCGGCGGCGTTATTTAAATAGAGCGCCTGAACGAGCTTCATCGTGTCCGTTTCGGCGGTAAATCCATCGCCGAGCTGGGCGATCTGAGCCGCGGTAAGGTGGCTTGCGACGTCAACCGCTCCGCTCTGAAGGCTGAGCACAAGGCTGTCCGCGTTCTCGATTATCTTAAGGGTGACCTTCTGCACTCCGGCCTTCTCGCCCCAGTAATCGTCAAAACGCTCAAGAACAATGTTCTCCTGAGCCTCGCGGGAGGTAAACTTAAAGGGGCCGGTGCCGACCGGGCTTTGCGACTGATCCTTATAGTCGGCGGGAATGATAGCCGCCGTCAGATAGGTCGGAAATTCGACAGATGGCTCGGAGAGCTTTATAACCACGGTATTCTCGTCGGTTTTTTCAACGCTTGAAACGATGGCAAAGCCCGCGTTCAGCCCCTCGTCCCTCAGACGGAGAAGAGAGTAAACAACATCGTCCGCGGTAAGCTGGCTTCCGTTATGGAACTTTACTCCCTGCCTTATCTTAAAAGTGTAGCTTAGCCTGTCGGCAGATATCTCATAGCTCTCGCAGAGCGCGGGCGCAAGCTCGCCCTCGGTCGTGGGCTTTAAGAGCCCCTCAAACACGTTGAACATTATCTCCTTCGTTCCCGCCGATATCATCTTATGCGGGTCGAGATCGTCGTCGAGATCCTGCGCTATGCCGAATACTATCTCGTCCGCCTTCTCCTCCTGCGCCGAGCAGGCTGCAAGGGCGGAAGCGGTGAGAAGAATCGCTAAAAAGAGCGCTATCACCTGTTTTTTCATTGAATATTTCTCCTTTCATCACTGCTTACCCAGGTAAGTCAATGTGCGCGGTTTTCCGCGAAGCTTATATTACATTAATTCCCCAGAAATTGCAAGCATAATCCCCGCCGCCGAAACGGCGACGGGGAAATACCCGGATTATTGATAAAGATTCATAGAATTTACTATTTCAGAGCAGGCTGCAGATATCTCACTAACAGCAGCTTTACAGTTCGCGGTATATGTAATATAGATGAGAACGAAACCCGCTTCGTCTTCAAGCTCCGTGCAGACAACGCCATAAGATGCATAGTACTTGTCGCTTCCGCCGACGCAGTAGAGCGTCCACTCAGTACCGTTTATCTCTTTCTTATCTCCATCGATAAGCTCATAATCAGCTATGCCGTATACATTGGCGAAGTCCTTCCCGGCACTTAAAACGGAATCCCTAATATAGTCCCAAGGGATCTCTTCACCCTCAGCGTCAATAATATCAAACGACAGCATAAGATACGAATAGTCATCGTAATACTCAACCGAGGTACCTGTCGCCTCGTCGTTTACCGCTATAAGTTCATAGAGCTCAGTTGGCATATCGGCATAGAGCTCAGCGCCGACGTTTGCGGCAACAAAAACAGTCGTGGTACTACCGCTGAACATCTTTTCATACGGTTCTCCGCCGGTCTCAGGCTCAGCGGGCGTCGGCTCAGCGGGCGTATTTGAAGGCTCAGTAGGCGTATTTGTCGCGGGGGCTTCAGAAGGGGTGTTTGTCGCCGGAGAGAGCGGCAAAGGCCATAAGCGCCGCCAGCAGGAGCGTTAGCACTCTCTTCTTCATGTTCTTTATCCTACTGCTTGTTATTGATTAACGGAGTTTTTCCGTATATTGTCAGTTTAACATATTTATTATTAAATAGCAAACGTCAATTGGGAGAATTTTTGCTTGACAATTTAAATTAATAAAGCTATTATTACGATAATAGCTATGAAGGGAAAAAAGCCGCTCTTTTCGGGCAAAGAGAGCCGCCGGCCGGTGTAAGGCGGACTCGAGATCGCGGTATAGCTCCTCCCCGAGCCGTAAGCTGAAAGGTATGCCGATTAAGCTCTACCGGGCGCTCCCGTTACAGAGCCTCGCTTTTTCTGAAGCGAACTGAGTGGGCTCATATGAGCCAAAAAGAGTGGTACCGCGGAGTTTTGATTTCTTCGTCTCTTTTATCCTGAACAAAATCATTGTTTTTGGGTAAAGGAGTTTTTTTATACCCAAAAAAGGAAAGGAAGCAGTAATGGAAGGATATAAAAAATATACCCGGCAATACTTCAATCCCCCTGAGATAACTATGGACTGGGCAAAAAAGGACCACGTTGACCGCGCCCCCGTATGGTGCTCGGTCGACCTGCGCGACGGCAATCAGGCTCTCGTAGTGCCTATGAGCCTTGATGAGAAGCTTGAGTTTTTCAACGCGCTCGTTAAGGTCGGCTTCAAGGAGATCGAGGTCGGCTTCCCCGCCGCGAGCGATACGGAATATGAATTCTGCCGCCGCCTTATTGAAGACGGGCTGATACCCGACGACGTTACGATACAGGTGCTCACCCAGTCGAGAGAGCACATAATCCACAAAACCTTCGAGGCCATCAAGGGCGCGAAAAACGCCATAGTCCACCTTTATAATTCCACCTCCGTCGCTCAGCGCGAGCAGGTCTTCCGCCGCTCGAAGGAGGAGATAATCGAGATCGCCGTATTCGGCGCGAAGCTCTGCGCCGAATACAGGGCTAAGACTGACGGCAATTTTCGCTTTGAATACTCGCCCGAGAGCTTTACCGGCACCGAGCCCGAATTTGCCCTTGAGATATGCAACGCGGTTTCCGAGGTATGGAAGCCCTCGGAAAACGACAAGGTCATATATAACCTGCCCGTAACGGTTTCGCACTCAATGCCGCACGTTTACGCGAATCAGGTGGAGTATATGTCCAAAAACTTAAACTACAGGGAGAACATCATTCTCTCCCTCCACCCGCATAACGACAGAGGCTGCGCCATCGCCGACTCCGAGCTCGGGCTTTTAGCCGGAGCGGATCGAATCGAGGGCACTCTGTTCGGCAACGGTGAACGCACGGGAAACGTCGATATAATTACTCTCGCACTCAACTTGTATTCTCAGGGCGTCGACCCCTGCCTTGACTTTTCAAATCTCCCCGAGCTTACCGAGCTTTATGAGCGGGTAACGAGGATGCGCGTTTACGAGCGTCAGCCCTACTCCGGTCAGCTCGTGTTCGCCGCCTTCTCCGGCAGCCATCAGGACGCGATAGCGAAGGGCATGAAGTGGAGGATAGACCACGCCTCCGACCCCTGGACCGTTCCCTACCTCCCTATCGACCCGACCGACGTCGGCAGGATATACGAGGCGGACGTTATAAGGATCAATTCCCAGT
>ONTN01000119.1 GCA_900320765.1 uncultured Eubacteriales bacterium | reverse complement strand
GCGAAGAGGTCCCAGTAGAGCTCGGACGCCGTGCTGCCGTATGGGTCCACGCCGCCGAGGCCTGCGAATATCCTCGCAAAGTCCGACCTGTTCGCCTGTTTGAGCTCCGGAACGACAGCCGGGGCAATCATACCGCAGCCCTCTCTGACCATTCCGCCGGAAACGACGGGCGTATTCAGCGGGTGCATCGCAGCCCCAATGAGCTCGATTGCTGAATCGAAGGTCAGCCTTGTGTCCGCATCGAGAGTGAGGATATATTTAGCCCCCGAAAGCCAGCCCTCGTCGCCGGAGACCACCTTAAGGGTCGAGCTTTTGCCCGTTATAAGGCGCACGAGTTCCCGTATCGCGCCCCTTTTTCTCTCTCTGCCCATATAAACTCCGTCGGCGTTATTGAGTTCTCTGCCTCTGATGAAGAGGTAGAAGCCGCCTCCGTACCTGCGCTCGAGCCGCTCTGCCGCCTCCTTTGCGCGGGATATCACAGCGGAGTCCTTGTCCGTTTCCTCGCTTTCAGATTCCGCGAGATCGGCCAGGATCCCGAAGCGCACCTCGTCGCCCGCCGACCTGTTTAAAAGCCTGTAGTCCTCTAAAAGCTCCGCGTATTTCTCCCCGTCCTCGCCGGACGCAAGGAGAGCGGAGATGACGACGATTGTTCTTCCCTCCGGCGGCACTCCCTTTTTTAGATCCATACGGAATATCCTGCGCGGGGGCCGCACGCGGGTCAGAATAAGCGTCAGTCCGTTCTTGACTATCTCCGATACAGGCAGAAGCGAGAGCAACGCGGCAAAAACGCTTTTGAGCGTGATACCGATAAACACCGTAATAAACGCCGTCAGAATAACGTTCGCCGCTATATACGCCCCTGCGTTCGGCTTTTTCCCCACCCTGCCGAGGGGCTTTTTGAATATATATTTTCCGACGTGGCCGTTCCCGTCGAGGGTGGCGAGCTCCACCGCCTTTTTCGCGGCGTCCGTCTCTGAAAGTCTCTCCCGCTTTGCTATCCTCGCCGTCTCTCTCCTGTACGCCGCTCTCGTCTCCGCGTCCATCTTCGGATAAACGCCCGAGGGATCGCGTGAAAGGCATTCGTCAAGCCTGTTTACGCTCTCCATAAGCTCCGAGAGATCGGTCTGAGACAGGAGGCGGTAGGAGTCGAAAACGTTTTTAAGTACCTCCTCGGAAACGTCTTCCGCCATCACCGCTGAGGCGAGGAAGAGCGTGAGCTCCGCCTTGAGGATCGGGATAAAGAGCCAGAGCTCCTTTTCCCCGAGCGGCCGCCTCCTCTGATATTCGGTGAGGAAAATCCTTATCCTCTTTTCACTCAGTCTGCCCCTTCCCGCGCTTATGAGAGTTCCGGCGCACTCCGCCGCCGCGGGGCGCTTCTCTCCCACGAGGGCGGGAAGCCTGCCCGCCCGGGTGAGCGTCCTCGAGGACTCCTGCGCCTCCCTCTCGGCGACGTATCTGTTATCAAGGAGCCAGCGGGCGGCGCCGGACTCCGGATCAAGGCGCGCGGCCGAGCCCTTCAGCGAACGCATCGCCCGCATTACGAGAGCTGCGTACTTTTTCACTGAAACGCTGCCCGAGACCTCGACGGACGCTGCAGTATTGCGGGCATAGTTTCCCAATGCTCCGTCGTCTATAAAAAATCCCGTATCGGAAAACTGCATAAGAATGCTCCTTTAAAAAGGCTTTTCTCTCAGTTTTTCCCGATACGGGAGAAATATTCAAGCGATCCTTGCACTTTTGCTCCAAAATAGGTATTGACAAAGCGGGCGAGACGCTGTAAAATATGCGGGTGTTAAATTCTTCTGCTTTACACAGGCGGTGACTTGAATTGAGCGGCGATCCTCTGGAGCTTTCGCTTCTTTACGATTTCTTCGGCGATCTTCTTACCGAGACTCAGCGCGAATACTTCGACCTATATTATAACGACGATATGTCGCTTGCCGAGGTCGCGGAGCTTAAGGGCGTGTCCCGTCCCGCCGTGCTCGACGCCGTGAAGAAGGCGAAGAGCTATATGCAGAATTTTGAGGAAAAGACCGGAGTTGTTAAGCGTTTTACCGAGATGCGCTTGGAGCTCGGCAGTCTTAAAAAAAAGGCGGCGGCTCTGGCGGACAGTTTACCGGAGGGCGGGGAAAGAAGCCTCGCTCTGGAGATAGTCAGTGATATTGAGGTGCTGAAAAATGGCATTTGAATCTCTTTCCGACAGGCTGGGAGAGGCCTTCAAAAAGCTCAGAGGCAAGGGGCGCCTCAGCGAGAGCGATATAAAAGAGGCTATGCGCGAGGTCCGGCTCGCCCTTTTGGAGGCGGACGTCAGCTACAAGGTCGTAAAGGACTTTGTAAAGACCGTTTCCGAAAGAGCCGTCGGTCAGGATGTGCTCGAAAGCCTTACACCAGCTCAGATGGTCATAAAGATCGTTAACGAGGAGCTTATAAAGCTCATGGGCGGGCAGACGGCGAAGCTCAATATGTCGAGCCGCGGTCTCACAGTGGTGATGCTCGTCGGCCTTCAGGGCGCGGGAAAAACCACGAACGGGGCGAAGCTCGCCGCCCTTCTGAAAAAGCAGAACTCGAAGCGCCCCCTTCTCGTCGCCTGCGATATCTACCGCCCGGCGGCGATAAAGCAGCTGCAGACGGTCGGCGGTCAGCTCGGCATCCCGGTTTTCGAGATGGGCACCGAGGACCCCGTTAAGATAGCGAAGGAGGCCATAGCCCACGCGAAAAAGCACGGGAACGATCTCGTTCTCCTTGATACGGCGGGAAGGCTCCACATTGATGAAAACCTTATGGAGGAGCTTAAGCGCATCAAGGCCGAGGTCAATCCCGACGAGATACTTCTCGTTGTTGACGCGATGACCGGTCAGGACGCCGTAAACGCGGCCGCCGCATTTGACGAGGCGCTCGGAATAACCGGCGTTATGCTAACGAAGCTCGACGGCGACGCGAGAGGCGGAGCCGCCCTCTCCGTCAGAGCGGTCACCGGAAAGCCTATTAAGTTCTCCGGCACGGGCGAAAAGCTCGACCAGATCGAGCCCTTCCATCCCGACAGGATGGCAAGCCGTATCCTCGGCATGGGCGATATGCTCACCCTTATCGAAAAGGCCGAGCAGGCCTTTGACGAGAAGAAGGCGAAGGAGCTCCAGGAAAAGCTTAAGAAGAATGCCTTCACCCTCTCCGATTACTACGATCAGCTCGTTCAGCTCCGCGGCATGGGCAGCATGCAGGATATAGCCGGAATGCTCCCGGGCGGCGCCGGAAAGGCTCTCGCCGGAGCGAAGCTCGACGAGAGGGCTCTCGCCCGCACCGAGGCCATCATCCTTTCGATGACTCAGGAGGAGCGTGACAACCCCTCGATAATAAACCACAGCCGCAAAAAGCGCATTGCTGCGGGAAGCGGCACGACGGTCGTAGACATAAACAAGCTTTTGAAGCAGTATGAGATGCTCAAGCAGCTTACTAAGCAGATGCAGAAGGGCAAGATGCCCAACTTTGGCGGCGGAAAGCGCGGCCGAGGCGGAATGTTCGGATTCTGATATCGAAAGATAGCGGGATGTTCGGATTCCGATATCGAAAGATATTTGAAATAAATAAAAACACATAATTATTTGGAGGTTTTTTACAATGGTTAAGATCAGACTTCGCAGAATGGGCGCAAAGAAGGCCCCTTATTACAGGATCGTAGTAGCTGACGGACGCTTCCCCCGCGACGGACGCTTCATAGAGGAGATCGGCACTGCAGACCGCGCCAAAGAGTGGCTTAAGAACGGCGCTCAGCCCACCGATACCGTCAAGACCCTGCTCAAGAACGCAGGCGTTATTTGATCGGAGGAGCCGACTTGAAAGAGCTTCTCACCTACATCGCGAAGAACCTTGTTGATTCTCCCGATGAGGTGGCCGTTACCGAGCGGGAGGACGGCGACAAGACCGTTTTCGAGCTTCGTGTAGCCCCCGGCGATATGGGAAAGGTCATCGGCCGCCACGGGAAGATCGCCAAGGAGATCCGCGTGCTTATGCGTTCCGTCGCTCAGCGTCAGAATCGCAAGATAAGCGTTGACATCATGGACGAAAATGAGTAAAGAGTCAAAAAAGCGGCAAGGCCGCTTTTTTGGCTATATGCGAGGTTTTTTATGGAAAAGTATCTCGAAGCGGGCAAAATAATTAACACTCACGGTATCCGCGGTGAGGTAAAGATCGAGCCCTGGGCCGATTCTCCCGACTTTCTCAAGGGCTTCAGATTTATATATATAGATTCGCGCCCTGTAAAGCTCATATCATCGAGGGTGCAAGGCCGCTTTCTTATAGCTAAGTTAGAGGGCGTGGACGATATGAACGCTGCCGAGGCTTTGAAAAACAGAGTCGTGTATATAGACAGGGAAGATGCTCCTCTTTCCGAGGGCGAATACTTCATCTCCGATCTCATCGGCTTTACTGCCGTCACCGAGGACGGTAAGGTGCTCGGGAAGGTGACCGAGATCCTTTCAAGGCCGGGCGGCGATATTCTCGTTATCGAGGGTGAGCGCGAGATACTTGTGCCCCTCGTTAATGAGTTCGTTATCGCCCGCGATATGGATGGCGGCAGGATAACTCTCCGCCTTATCGAGGGTATGTGAAATGTTTACTGTCGACGTGCTTACTCTCTTCCCGGAGTCTGTTATGGCGACCCTCGGCGAGAGTATAATAAAGCGAGCCGCTAAAAAGGGGCTTGTAGACGTTAAGGCCCATCAGATAAGGGATTTTACAAAGAACAAACAGAATCAGGTTGACGACTACCCCTACGGCGGCGGGCGCGGCTGCGTTATGCAGGCTCAGCCCCTTGCCGACTGCCTCAATTACGCGGCCTCTCAGCGGTCTGGCAGGCTTAGGAAGATATACCTCTCACCCTGCGGAAAACCGTTTACTGAGGCGGACGCGAAGCGTCTCAGCTCGGAATACGACGGGCTGATCCTCGTATGCGGGCATTATGAGGGGGTCGATCAGAGGTTTATCGACGCCTGCATCGACGAGGAGATAAGCCTCGGCGACTTCGTCCTCACCGGGGGCGAGATAGCGGCAATGGCCGTCGCAGATGCCGTCCTCCGGCTTATTCCCGGCGTTTTATCCGACGCGGAGTGCTATGAGGACGAGAGCCATTGGGACGGGCTTTTGGAATATCCCCAGTATTCTCGGCCGGAGGAGTGGAACGGTCTTAAAGTGCCGGATGTACTGCTTCGCGGAGATCACGCCGAGGTGTCGCGATGGAGGCGCAAGCAGCAGCTTCTCAGGACGTCACAGCGCAGGCCGGATATGTTCTCCGCCTTTGACCTCGGAAAAGACGATAAGGAGCTCCTCGAGGAGGCGCACAGGGACGAGGCGCGCTCGAACCTTGAAGGCTCGGTCGCCTGCCGCCCGATGGACGAGGGCGATATTCCCGCCGTGCTCCTTATTGCCGGGTGCGCAAGAGTGTTTCTCCGTAAAAACGGGGTCGACCAATGGCAGGACGGCTATCCTTCCGAGGCCGTGATCCGCAGCGATATCGAGCGGGGCGAGGCCTTCGTGCTCACAGTCTCCGGCACGGTCGCCGCCTTCTTCTCTCTTTGCAGGGAGCCCGAAGCCGGGTATGAGGCTATAACCGACGGAAAGTGGTCGGACGACCTTCCCTATTGCTCTCTCCACCGCGTCGCCGTCGCGCCGGAATACCGCGGCTGCGGCCTTGCGGACAGGATAGTAAGCGAGGCGGAAGCAATGACCCGGGCTCTCGGGCGAAAGAGGCTTCGCGGCGATACGCACAAAAAGAACAAGCCGATGCAGAAGCTTCTTTCCCGCGCAGGCTTCAAATACCGGGGCAACGTGCAGGTTTCCGTCACGCCAGGTCACGACCCGCGCCGTATGGCGTATGAAAAGAGGATAAAGGACTGAAAATCGCCCGGCGGTGTACCCGTCGGGCGATGATTATTTACTCTTCTTTCCTCTTCCTGACCGTGAGCACTACTCCCGCGGCTGCGGCTGTACCTATCGCCGCCCATAGAATAGTCAGCTTGGAATCTCCGGTGTCCGGAATATCGTCAAGCGGCGTTTCCGGCTCTTCGATCTCAACCGGCGTTTCCGGCTCTGGCACGGGCTCAGGTTCCGGCTTCGGTTCAGGTTCCGGCTCGGGTTCCGGTTCCGGTTCAGGCTCCGGTTCAGGCTCCGGCTCGGGTTCCGGTTCAGGTTCCGGTTCAGGCTCAGGCGTTGGAGGAGGCGGTACGGGCGCCCATTGAGCGTACAGCGTATCCTCATACTCGCCCTCGGGGAGAGTATAATCGCCGCTCACCCATTCTCCCGATCCGTCCGGCTCGGTATTGAACCCTACAAACCGGAGATTGCCATTAGTAAACTCGTTTTCCTTCACCGCAAACTTGTTATCGTTCTCCTGCTCCTGAGAGGCCATTTCTCCCTCTCCGCCGTTCGCGTCGTAGTGAAGCTTGTATATGATCCCGTTCGTTACGGTCAGGGCTCCGCCCTCAAGGCTGTCCCAGCCCTCTCCTGTTATGCCCGCTATCTCTCCGTAGGCTACGCTGAAGCTACCCTTTGTATCGAGCTTTATATATCCCGCCGGCGCTGAGTACTCGCTTATCTCATAGGAAAAGCCCGACGGAAGCGAGAAGCCAAGCTTCCCGTCCGCCCCGCTCTCCCCGCTCAGTTCGCCACCGTATTCGCCCGTTACCATAAATCTGACTCCCGGTACGGCCTTCCCGTCGCTCCCGAGCTTCGTTATTTTGAGGTTTCCAAGATAGCCCTTGACCTCCGGCACGGGAAACGCGAGGGTATATGGCTCGAGCTCGCCCGTAAGCACGTTTCCGTCCTCGTCCGTCACTCTCGCGTCCTGGTTATAGAACACGTAGCTCAAGGTCGGCTCTACGTTCACCGGATACGCCTTTTCGCTCTCAAAGCCCTCCGCCTCTGTCTTCAGTCTTGTGCGGTAGGTCATCTCATATTCGTAATACGTCTTCGTTCCCTCTGTCGTTTTCTTCGGGCTCTCCTTTTTCAGATCCCACGAGAGCTTTCCGTCCGCGCAAGAGACCGAGCCATTGTCCTCGCTCCTGAGCTCAATATATTCCAGATTCTCGCCGAGTTCTGCTTCGACACTCCACGCTTCGGCGAGGAGCTTTATAAGCTGCGCCGTAGCTTCAAAATTTACCTTGAGTTCGTCAGCATTGTCCGCGGTATAATAATAATCTGAATGATCCCTTAGGAGCGGCAGATCAACCGTATAGCCAATGGCTATCAGGTTGCACTTGCTTCTCAGGTTTTCAAGGTCCTGAGCCTCTGTGCCGGTCGGGCCTCTGTCGTGAGTATTAGGTTCACCGTCCGTTAAAAGAATAGTGAATCTGTTATAGTCCGCAACACCCGCTATAGCATCATTGCCCCAGTTATTTGCTGCATACTGAGTTCCACCGGCAAGATGGGTTGATCCATAGTTCACATTCACAATATCATAGCTGTCAAGTGTATTGAAAACATCTTCTATACTATCAGTCCATTCAAGGGCAAGATCCGGATCTTCAGCGAATGTAACTATTGAAATAAGAATACGTTTGTCGTCGCTCGTGCTCAATTCATTAATCAGCGGTTTTATATTTGCCATTGCGGTCTCAAATCTTGACTGATAATGACCGCAGTTGCATACATTTGAAGTCCATGGGTTTGGATAGCCGCTTGGAAGGGCTTCGCCGCTGCAATTAACGCAGTAGGCCATTGAGCCGGACAAATCTATCTCCAGCATAAGCGCAATATCGCTCGATACAGTCTCCTTTATCTCCTGCTCAGTTCTGACCTTTAGCGTAACGTCGAATAGGTTTTCATTTCCCGTCGGCTTGACCGTCTGCGAAATTTGAACCTTTCCGCCGGTGGAAGCATTTTCTCCGCCCTCTGCCACTATCTGCTTTTCCGCCTGAAGCTCAGTTGCCTCATCCGCCGATGCAGAAACGCACACTCCAGTTCCGAAAACAAGCGCGAGAAGAATTGCAATTATTCTCCTTGTCATTTAAGCTCCGCCTTTCATTGATAGAATTTTGCTTATATTTATACAGCAAACAGGAAAGGCATTCCTGCTTTTCCTGTTTGTATTATATCATTCTTTTGTTACTTGTACAGTTACTTTCTTAAGAACGTTAGAAAATCAGCTCAGGCTGACAGGCTTTTTCGGCTCGTTCTTCTTTCTTGCGCTCGTGCGTCCCTC
>ONTN01000116.1 GCA_900320765.1 uncultured Eubacteriales bacterium | reverse complement strand
CTTCCCCTTCGGGACGCGACGCGTTAAGCAAATCTGCCGGTGGCAGATTTGTAGCCAAAGCGGGAAGCGAGCTATGCTCGCGCCCGTGGGGACCGCGCTATGCGCGGTGGATGAGGTCGTTCGGCTTTCCCAAACGCCTCTTGGACGCGAGTTTTAATCCTCGTCCCACCCCTCGTCAAAGGGGTCTCTCGCCGCCGTTTTCCCGGAGCTTCTCGCGCTCTCGGCGGCCTTTTCTCTGTTTTCGGCGTTTTTCCTCGCCGTCTCGCGCTCGCTCAAAAGCTTCCTGTTCTCATTCGAGAGATAAGCCTCCGAAAGGCTCATTCCCCTGTGCACGTCGAGCCAAACGTCCCTGTCGATGTCCTCCGGCTTTACGTCCGGATGCTCGCGGGCAAACCTCTGAAATCCGCCTGTGTCCATGCTCTCTTCATCCATTGTGTTCACCTCCCTTTTTCCGTCATTCTCTTGACTATTATCAGCAGCCTCAGCATATCCTCGCTGAGGTCGAGCTTACCGCTTTTGCCCTTGAGGGCGCCGGAGGCAATGAGCTCCGCTATATCGTCCCTCGCCCAAGAGGGGATCTCCTCAAGGCTGTCGTATCTCTCCGCTTTCAAGCCTTCCCCTTGAGGGGAAGGTGGCGCGTCAGCGCCGGATGAGGTGTCTTCCTTAAACGGCGTTATGAATGCCAGAGCGGAGCTTATCTTCCTGTATCTCCGCATCACGCAGCCGCCGTTATCGTCGTTTCCGACGGCGGTGTTCCCCTCGATAACGTACATATACTTAGGGTCGGGGCCTATCTTTTCAAATATGCCCGTATGCCCCTTGTAGATAACGATATCTCCCGGCGCGGGCTCGGAACGCACGAGCTCAGGCGCGTTTTTCTTATACCAGTTAATGAGCGCCGAGCAGCTCGCCGTCTTGTACGGCAGCGGATACCCCGCCTCGCTGAACACCCATTGGACGAAGGCCATACACCAGGGGTATTTCCCGCCGTTCTTTCCGTCGTAAACCTCCTGCTTGTAGTACCAGGTGTTGTACTTGACGTTATTGGAGTTTTTCGGTCTCTCCACCGTGCCTATCTCCCGCCTTGCGGCGGCGAGGACGGCGTCAGCAATCCTCGCCATCGTCCACCTCCGGCAGCCCCGCGAGGCTCGTAAGAAGGCTCAAAAGACCCGCAAGCCCCGCCGTGCCGGCGACGACCGTCCAGTTCACGTCCGTAATGCTGACGGCGGCGGGTATGATAGCGACGGCGGTCTGAGCCATTGTCCTGACGGCTCTTATTCCCGCCGCCTTTGCCCATGCCTTTCTGTTTCTTTTCATCTCATCCCATCTTTCTTTCAAGGTCGTCTATCCTGTGATTTGCGACTTTCAGCTTCTCCTCGTGAAGCTCTGTCCTCTCCTCAAGCTTATACGTCCTCTCGATAACGGCGTTGTGCTTATCCTGCTTGCGCTCAAGCTCCGAGAGCCGGTAAGCGATAAGCGCAGAGGATTTGCGGTTCGCAAGATAAGTTCCGGCAAGAGCCCCCGCCGCCGTGACGAGGGCGACGATCACGCTCGTCCAGTCCATTTTTTATTCCTCCCCGTGTATCATGCCGAGAAGCTCGGCGTACTGAGCCTCGGTCAGCTTGTCCGCGGAGTAGAAGATATCGAGCTTGTCCAATATACCCGCCGTATGTCCGCGTTCGATCATCCGCTTAAGCGTCCTGAAAAGCATCGTCCGTCACCCCCAATTCAAGAAGAGTCACCCTGTACTCAAGGTCAACGAGCATAGCGTCCCTGTCCTCGTCCGGCGTAGGCTCGGGCTCTTTAGGCTCCGGCTCGGGGTGTGTCGCTTCGTACACCTCAATTGCTTCGGTATCAGCTATTATTGCGGTTACAATGTCATCTGTAACTTCAATATCACAAAAGCCCATTGTATCTATATAGACGCTCAAAAGCTCATTTGGTAACGCGACGCTACCCTCAAACGGTTGGCTAACAGGGTTTCCGTGATTGTTATTTTCAGCATTAAGTTTTATGTATAACATCATCTTCCCTCCTTAACCAAGCGCGAAATAGGTGTAGGTAGAGCTCGACAAATTAAGTTGAGCCCATTCATCGGCATTGCTATACCAAGAAACGTTTTCGCTGTTCCACGAAAAAAATATTTTGCTAACCTCTCCTTCCTTGCTTAACACAACTTCCGATGCTCCACGCAACACTATAAATTGGTAGTTTAACGGGATACGACCGCTACTGACAGTCCAAGCGTTTGCAAAAAGTTCACCGCCTCTTGCGTTCCAGTTTACCCACAAGAGCTTGGGCTCAAAATCAAAAGTGAGGCTTATTGGGTTGTTAACACCGTATGTTCCCGTGCCGACATAAGTACCGAAAGCAACCTTCGCGCCGGAGAAAAGCTTTTTTGCCTCCGATACGAGCATCTTCTTTCCTGTCGAGGCGGAGGTGTCCGAGAGCACGAGGTAATCCCCGTCCGCGACGTTTGCCGCCGTTATCGCGGTCGAGTTAATTATGAGGCCGTTTATTGCCTTTGGGGAGGTCGTATACCCCGTGCCGCCCCTAGCTACCGGCACTGTCGGAAGCCTGGCCGTTAAAAGTGTACCGCTTGCTATGTCTCCGGCATCGTGCGTGTGCGCCGTGGGCGTCCTCGCGTCCGTAAGCCTTGCGTCGTCGGTGAAAACCACCTGCCTTGCCCCGCCGGCCGGGTCGTAGACCGAGGCGAGCATATCGCCGGAGCCGGTTCCCGGATCTCCCTTGTCGCCCTTATCGCCCTTGTCACCCTTATCGCCTTTCTCTCCCTGCGGGCCCTGTATGCCCTGAACACCCTGTGGTCCGGCGGCGCCTGTGTCGCCCTTATCGCCCTTTTCGCCCTTGTCGCCCTTTTCGCCGGTATCGCCCTTGTCGCCTTTATCACCGGTATCGCCCTTATCACCCTTGTCGCCCTTGTCGCCCTTCGGGCCGGGGAGAAAGCCCGCATAGCCGAAGTCAAAATCCAGCTCGCTGTCGTTTGAAAGCTCGAATTCAAGAGTCATCAGATCACCTCCTCGGAGATGGCGTCGGAAACTCTAACGTAGAGCTTTTTCTTCGCGCCCATAACGCTGTCGCCGTAAAACTTTACTCTGACGTCCGCCTCAACTATGCCGTCCGCGGGGAATGAGAAGCTCTCCTTCTGAGTTATCGGTATATAGAACACGCGGTTCACCGGGTCGTAGTCCACGTCGCCCGGCCAGAGCTTTCTGACGCCTCCGATCATAAACTCGATCTTCTCTACCCAGTACATATCGAGGGCGGCGCCGTTGAGCTTTATCGAGCACAAAACGCTGTACTCGTCGCCCTGCTTTATTCTTGCGTTTGCCATCACTCTTCTTCCTCTCTCTTCTCTATCTCGCTGATGAGTCCGCGCCTGTCGGGGATATACCCGTCGGGTATCCTCTCAAGATACTGCCGAACGTCGATCTTCCCCCTCGCTAAAAGGTTGTCGAGGGTCTGTATTCCGGCGATCTCCGAATAATAGGAGCTCGCGCCGACGTCGAGCTTCAATGAAACGGGCAGGCTCTTGAAGATGCCGAAGTCGAACTCCCGGCTGATCTCGGCTGGTATCTCCGTATCGGCGGGCAAGAATCCGTCCCTGATCCCGTTTCTTATGCTCTCTGCAATGTCGGGCGGCGTCTCGATGTCGACAAGGCGCTTTCCGTAAAACTCCGCGATGAACTCAAGGTATATCCTCGCTAAATCCTTAACGCATTTGTAAAGATTCTGCTTCGTCATCTCGTTCGGCGTCGCCGCCGCCCTCTGAAGGGCTATGATCGCCGAGGTGTTGTCCGGCCTCACCTCGCCCGTGGCGGCCGCCGTAACGCCGAGGTTTGAGTTCGTCATCGAGATCGCCTCGCCGATAAAGCGGCTCACGTCCGGCGATATCACGGCTGGGTCCATATTCTTCGCCACGGTGTTGATATCCCCGCCGTTCACGGCGATCGCGGCTCCTATCCTGTTCGACCAGCGGGCGACCCTCGTCCTGTCGAAGATGACGCGGGGATACGCCGTCGTCATAAGGCTCAGCATAGCCATCGCCCAGAGCTTGTTTACGAATATCTGATTCGGAATAAGCCCCGTTATCATCGCCTGCCCGTGGCAGGAATCCTGCACCCTGTCCCAAGGCAGCCAGACGATGGGATAAAGCCTTATTCCGAGCCTCCAGGGCTTTCTTATCTCCGCCTTCGCCGTACACTCGTAGGAGCTGATCTCGCCGTTCTCCCCCTTGTAGAAGATGGTCAGCACCGTCACCTTGTCGTCGGTGCGCCGTCCGTCGTCGGCGGCGGCTCCGTCCTCGTCGGGAACGATATCCTCCCAGTCCGGGCTGCCCCTCCTGAGAGCCTCGCGCCTCACCTCGTCGGCAGGTCTTCTCTTCTCAATTATTATGTAGGGCTGGTTCTCGACCCTCGAATCGTTCGGATTTCCGAAATGTACCCTCGTGTTCTCCACCGTCTCGCTTTTTATTGAGCCCTTTGCGTCCTGTCCCGTCTCCGTGTCGGGGTCCCAGTAGGTGTATATGCAG
>ONTN01000115.1 GCA_900320765.1 uncultured Eubacteriales bacterium | reverse complement strand
TGATCCGGCACTTTAACGGCAGAGAAACCGAGGGCCTGATAAGCAAGGCGCAGAACTATGCGTCCCTTAGTCAGGAAGAAGAAAAAGATCCCGGCAAATTCGTCTATGTAAAAATAGCGGACGTGCCGTATCTGGTCGCCGAGGAAACGACCGAGCACTCCGAATACTATATCGTTTTCGATGAAGACGACTATATGTATGTTGCTCTGTTGACAAAGTCAACCTATAACGCCATTTGTAATGCGTACGAAAACGATCCGGATTATTTTACATACACGGTCGCCGGAATGACTGAAGAAACCGAAGAGGATCTTAGAGACATCATTATTGAGATATTTAACGAAACATATAACGATCTTTCTCTTGACAGCTCCAATTATGAGAATTATTTTGGCGCAACGTATCTGAACGAGAGCACGCTGACTCCGCATAAAACCACAGCCGCAATTGCGGAGCTGTGTCTAATTGCTGCGGCAATCGTCGGGGCTCTGAATTTATTGGTTATTATAAAAGGCTTAATAAATACAAAAAGGTCCCTAAAAACCGCAGATAAAGCCGAATTAGAAGACGAATTATCTCAAGTCAGAGTCATCGAGTATCCGAAAGCGAAAATACTTTTGCTAAACAGATATTTTGTTTCAATGAACGTGGGTATGATCGCAAACAGGTATTCGGATATTGCCTGGGTGTATGTTTCCAATAACGCTAAAACGAAGCTTGGCTTTAATTACCGCAGCATAGCCGGCAAGCAAAATATGGTCGTACATCTGAAAAGCGGCAAAAAGTACACGACTGCAACGGCAGCGGAGGATTATACCGCGATAATCGAAGAGCTCGTCAAGAGAAACCCGAATATTATGACGGGCTATTCATACGAAAACTTAAGCAATTACAAAAAAATAATAAATCTAAGCAAATAACAATTTGGGAGGAAAAAAAGATGGGCAGAGAAAATATCTTCAAGAAGCTAAACAAGACCGGAACCACATTTATAACTCTGGGTATCGTTTTGGGAATAATAAGCTTATTTATGACGCTTATTTTTCTGACAGACGGCTTCAGCGCGCCGCTGGTAATTTTCTTTATATTCCTGGTAATATCTGTTCTGTTCATAATATACGGTGCAGACTATAAAAAGGGAGAGAACTCAAGATATCTGAAAAAGCATCCGGGCATTTTGGAGCTGGCGGACAGCTTCGCGGATCCAGTTTTCGAGAACGATTTTATAATCGTTTCTGACAGAGCCATTGCGGATAAAAAAAATTTTCTCAGCATAGTCGCAATAGACGATGTTTTGGCAGTATATGAGAGCATTATGCGCACCAACGGGATCGTAACCTCGCATACGGTCACGCTTTGCGCTGTCGACGGACGCAATCTTGAGATTAACGTCTTCGCCAAAAACCGCGACGCGAAGGACGAGCTTGTCCTGACGATCAGCCATTACTGTCCGAACGCGATGGTCGGCTATTCTTCCGAGACTATGGAATATGTCGACGCGAAGAGGAAGGAATACAAGGAGAAAAACAGCAAAGCATAAGTCCTGTCCCCTCAAATAAACACCCCCGTTTGTCCGGTGTATTAACAGCCGACAGACGGGGTGTTTTGTATTCTTTCCCGCTGTGAATTTGCTTGCGTTTGAACCGTCCTTATGATAAGTTATAATAAAACACAGAAAGGGTGAGATATATGAAAAAAGCGCTTGTTTGTTTCCTTACTCTGATTCTTGTTCATGTTATCTGCGCCTGCAGGGTTTCCGTGCCAAAAAATCAAACAGTTGAGCTTGTCTATAAAGACCCCGATACTGACATTCACGCTCAATTATCTGAGGATGAGTCAAAGAAGGTAATAGAGATATTCAACGGAAAGCATCTGTATTTCGGCTCCCCTTCCTGTGGCTTCGGCGAGGAGGTCTCGCTGAGAATAAACGGGAAAAGCTACGCTCCCGCGTGTGATAATTGCTGTATAATAAAGGACTGCAGCAGCGGAATGTACTTTGATATCTCAGCCTCAGAAAGAGAAATCATCGAAGAGTATTTTGCAGCATACGGCGTCACATTCCCGTGTACTTAATTTTCAATACCAAAACCTATCGCCGAGGTATCGCCTATGAGCCTGTACGCTATCGGAGACCTGCATCTTCACTTTCAATCGCCGCTTAAAGCGAGGGCGCAGATGAAAGAGCGGGTCTGGAAAAACCACGAGGAAAAGTTCAAAAGAAACTGCGAAAAGCTTCTAACCGGGGACGACACGCTCGTGCTCGTCGGCGACCACAGCTGGGGGCGCAGCCTTAGCGAGTGCGAGGAGGATTTTCGCTATATTTCCGACCTTCCCGGGCGAAAGATCCTCACCCGCGGCAACCACGATATGTTCTGGGACGCCGCGAAAACGGATAAACTGAACGAACTATATGCCGGAAAGCTCAGCTTCCTGCAAAATAACTTTTTCAGCTATCGCGATTACGCCCTCGTCGGCACCAAGGGCTATACCTTCGAGGGCCCGTTCTACCTCAATTCCCGCGGCAAAATCGTCGACTGGGACGAGGAGGCGGAGGAGCACGCCAAAAAGCTCGTCGAGCGCGAGCTTGTACGCCTTCGCGCTTCCTTCGAGGCGGCGAAGGCTGAGGGCTATACGAAATATATAATGTTCCTGCACTACCCGCCGACGAACATTCTCGAGGACAAGAGCGGCTTTACCGATATGGCGGAGGAGTACGGAGCGGAGCAGGTGATTTACGCGCACTGCCACGGCGAAGCCCGCTTTCACGACAGCATCGAGGGCGAGAAAAACGGCGTTCTCTACTCCCTCGCCTCGGGCGACTATCTCAGATGGCAGCCCATGCGCGTGCTTGATTGAGGTGCGATGCTATGAAATACACCCACACCAACCGAAAAGGCTTTTTGATAGGCTTTATCGACTTTTTCACCGCCGGGATCTTTCTCCTTGTCTATATGCCCCGCGGGCTGCAGGACGAGCTTGACTCGGTGCTGGGTCACCGGACGCAAAAGTATTGCGTTGCGTACCTTCTCGGCATCCCTACGCTGTTTATCTATACCCTCGTCTGGACGGCAAGAATCGCGGAGGAATTAAATGCGAAGGCGCTCTCGCTCGGGATCGAGGGAAAGCTCACTTCCTTCCGGCACATGTTCGGCTGGAACACCCTCGGCATCCTTCTCCTCGGTCCGGCAGTCGCAACCCACCGTTTTTTCGATACGCTGAACAAGGTCGAGTGTGAGCTGAACGACCGCTTACAGTAGCTTGCCGCAGGGCAAAGCGGAAAGGAGTGTTCGCCCTATGAAATACCGAAGACGGCTCTTCCGGCAGCCGGAGCCTTACGACACGGAGGGCACCGATGAGCTGTTTGCGGCAGCGGCGCGGGAAAATTGCAGTTACGCCTACGCCCATTGTCCTGAATACAAAACGATCCTTGACGCGGAGGGCTTTTCTCCGGACGGCCTGCGCGCCGTGCAGGACCTTGCAGCTCTCCCGTTTCTGCCGACGGCTCTGTTCAAGCGCCGCCGTCTTCTCTCCATGCCTCGCCGCCGTCTCCCCATTGTCGTGACCTCCTCCGGCACGAGCGGGCACACAAGCGAGATCGGCTTCTCTTTCGGTGATCTCTGGGCGGGGCTCAAAATGGTGCTTCGCGTATGCAGAAAGCGCCGTCTGATTTCGCCCAAGCCCTGCCACTATGTTGTTTTCGGCTATCAGCCAAACCGCCATAACCGCACCGGAGTATCCAAGACGGCCTTCGGCGTCACCCTGTTTACCCCCGCTCTGAGCCGCACCTACGCTCTGCGCTGGCAGGACGGAAAATACGTGCTCGATCTCAAGGCGGTGCAGGCGGCCATCGTAAAGCACAGCCGTTCCCGCTTCCCCCTGCGCTTTATGGGTTTTCCGTCCTATGCGTGGTTTTTGATGAAGCATATGGACGATCAGGGCGTCCGCGTTCAGCTCCCGAAGGGGTCAAAGCTTATGCTGGGCGGCGGGTGGAAGCAGTTTTACACGGAAGAGGTCGAAAAGCCTGTATTCTATGCCCTTGCAAAAAAGGTGCTCGGCCTGGAGGAAACGGACATTATTGAGTTTTACGGAGCCGTAGAGCACCCGATCCTCTACTGCGACTGCGAGCAGCATCATTTCCACGTCCCAATTTACAGCCGCGTGCTTATCCGGGACGCGCGGACGTTTGAGCCGGTGCAAAACGGAACGCCGGGGCTTGTGAACCTCATCTCCCCTATGGTTTGCGGAACTCCGCTTCTCTCCGTAATGACCGACGACCTCGGCGTACTCCGCGACGGCTGCGCCTGCGGGCGGAAAAGCCCGTATCTGGAGATCCTCGGGCGCGTCGGCTTGAGCGATATAAAGACCTGCGCCGCCGGCGCGTCGGAGATATTGAACGGGACGGAGGTATCGTTATGATCCTTGCAAACGGAAAGCGCCTTGAAAGCGCGATGCAGGATACCGTTCTTGACGGTCTTGAGGAGCGCCTTAATGAAACTCTCGCGAAGCCCGCGCCGACAGCCGAGACCGTCATCTCCGCGATCGACGAGCTTGGCCGAAGGGTCGCCTCAGGCGCCTTTGACGCGCAAATCGCCTCCCTTCAAATAGACGGAGCGGAG
>ONTN01000029.1 GCA_900320765.1 uncultured Eubacteriales bacterium | reverse complement strand
AACTAACTCTCCCGTTATGCTCGTTATCATCGAATAGAGCCTCTGCACCCCACTGTTCACGATGAGATACACAAGCTGCCATATGATAAGCACGGCGACAACGGCAAAGGCTATCTCCTCACCCGAGTAGACCATAGCGAGCTTATTTAGTATCTCAGCGCCGATGAGCGAGCCCGCCACCGGCATTAGCCCCGTGAATACCGAGATGAAGAGCATAAGAAACATAAGGCTCTTCCTCGTCTCCCACACGAGGGTGAAAATATAGAAAAGACGGGTGAAAAAAGCCTTCGTTATCTCCCTTAAATACCGCGGGACGTCCTTTATCCCGCGCGGCTTGGGAACGCTCTCCTTCGCCTCAGGGCGCATCTCTCTCATTGCCATTCGATCACCTCCGTATCCTTAGTAGAGCTTATCGAGCTTTTTCTTCGCAAAAAACGTACCCATAAGCAGCACCGCAATACCTGAAACGGTTATAAGCGCAAGCGTCATCCAATCGCCCGGCGAGAGCGCGCGGACGTTGAGATAGAAAAGCCCCGGCATAATGGCGACAGCGCCCGCGAAGCCTATGCACATAAGGGCGCAGATCCCCGCCCTGAGCTTCGTAAACGGGCGGCAGGTCAGAATAAGGTTCATAAGCCCGATAGCTCCCGCGGATAGAGCCGCCATCGTCGAGGCGAGCTCGTAAGGCGCCCCGAGAGCCTTCGTCATCATCGCTGCGACGGACGTTGCCGTCACCGCTATTGCGCCGGGCGCCGCGCGGAGCAGAACGCGCTTTAGGAAATGGCCCTTCGCCCTCTCAGCCGAGGGCTCGAACGTAAGTAAGAACGACGGGCAGCCGACGGAAAGCGCGCTTATCAGCGTGAGCTGTATCGGCTGGAAGGGGTATCTCAGCGGAAGGAAGAGAAGCAATATCGCGAGAGCCGTCGAGTAGAGCGTTTTCACAAGGAATAGCGACGCCGTCCTCGTTATGTTTCCGATAACTCTCCTCCCCTCGGCAACCACCTGAGGCAGAGAGTTGAAGTCTCCGTTCAGCAAGACGAGCTGGGATGCGTGCTCCGTCGCCTCAGCTCCGCCCGCGATCGCGATTGACGTATCCGCGGTTTTGAGCGCGGGAATATCGTTCACCCCGTCGCCCGTCATAGCTACGGTATGCCCGTCCTTTTTCAGCGCGGCGACGAGAAGGCGCTTCCTGTCCGGCGTCAGTCTGCCGAATATGACGCTGTTTCTTGCCTCAGTAAGCTCCTCATCGGATAAAAGAGCGCAGTCGACGGCCTTGTCGCTGTCAGAAAGCCCGAGCCTTGCGGCAACGGCTGATACGGTTCTCGGGTCGTCGCCTGACATTATCTTGACGCTGACGCCCTCGCTCTCAAACCAGCGCAGCGTTTCCGCAGCGGCGGGGCGCAGCGTATCCTTTATGAGAAAAAGCCCCAAAAGCTCCCGGTTTTCCGGAAGCTCGTCCCCGCAAAGCCCGCCCTTCGCTCGGGCGAGGGCGAGCACCCTGTAGCCCTCAGCGGCGGCGCTCTCAGCCACCTCCGGCACGGCGTCAAGGACGAATGAGGGCGCGCCGAGTATGAGGGTCGCTCCGTCGTCAAACGAGGCGGCGGAGCACTTCCTCGCAGAGGAGAACGGCAGGGTGGCTGTCGGCTTGCTGTCCCCCGGCTCAATTGCGGCGGCGAGCGCCTTCAGAGTGCCGGACGAGGCCTCGAACGCGCCGAGAAAGCGCGAGGTCTCGCCCCGAAGCTCCTCCTCGCCGACGGAAAAAGGTATCATTCTCTCGAGCGTCATCTCTCCGGTCGTAAGAGTGCCGGTTTTATCAAGGCAGAGCACGTCGCTCCGCGCGAGGGTTTCTATACCGAAAAGCTCCTGAACAAGAGCCTGACGCCTTCCGAGCTTGACGACTCCCGCCATGAGAGCGACCGAGGTAAGCAGTATAAGCCCTTCCGGTATCATACCCACCATCGCGGCGACGACCGAGGGCACAGCCTCCGTAAGCGGGGCGGAGCGGGTGAAGTATTCGCGGAGAAACAGCAGTATGCCGAGCGGGACAAGGACGCGGCTTATGAGGCTCACGAGCCTGTTTAAATCGGTCATAAGCTCAGAGCGCGGCGAGCGTATCTCCTTAGCCTCGGATAGGAGGCGCGCCGCGTAGCTCTCGTCTCCGACGGCGGCGAGCTGAGCTCTCACCGTTCCCTCGGTGAGGAATGAGCCGGACATAAGCCAGTCCCCCTCGCCTCTGCGGACAGGGTCGCTCTCGCCCGTTAGCAGGGATTCATCGGCAGAGCAGCGGCCGGAGCGGATTATCGAGTCGGCTGGTATCTGATCCCCCGCGCGGAAAACGACTATATCGCCGAGGACGAGGCCGTCGGGCGGGCAGTCGAGCTCAACGCCCGCTCTTATGGGATGCGCCGGCTTCTCCTGGAGAAGGCGCAGCTTTTTTATCATAGCTCTCGCTCTCAGAGACTGCACCGTGCCTATTAGCGTATTTGAAAAAACAACGCCTAAAAACAGCATATTGCGCCATGAGCCGACGAGGGCAAGGGCAAAGGCGAGGGCGAAGTTTAAAAGATTGAACAGGGTGAAAAGGTTTTCTCCGACGATCTGAAGGGCGCTCTTTTCCGGCTTTTCGCTGCGCCGGTTGCCGAGCCCGTCAAGCAATCGCCTGTCCGCCTCCTCCGGGCTGAGCCCCTCCTCCGGCGTCGGGACGAAGCCCTCCGGTATCCCCTTCGGAAGCCGCAGGTCGGCTGCGTTCGCGGGATTATCGAGAGCTTTCTTCTCCTTTCGCAAGGCTTTTCCCTCCTTCGACTTTTTCCTCTATCCTAACCCGAGGCAAGATAATTGTCAAGGAAAAGCCCTGCGAGAATCAGGCGGCGTTTCTCCTCTCGGCCGCCTCCTTTACAAGAGTGTAAAGGACGGAGGCTGCGGGTACGGAGAGGAGCATTCCGACAAAGCCGAAGGCGGCTCCGCCCACGGTGACGGCCGTCAGCACCAAAAGCCCGTTCAGCTTCATAGAATTGCCCACGATGCGCGGATATATAAAGGCGTTGTCTATCGCCTGGAGCGATATTATAAAAGCGAGGAAGAAAAGCGCCCGCGCCGGGGAGACCGTCAGCGCCATAAGGGTGCCGAAGCCCGCCCCTATCCACGCGCCGAACACGGGAATCAGGGCGGTAAGTCCCATTACCGCCGCCACTCCGGCGGCGAACGGAAAGCGGAATATTAGCATACCGGCAAACGTGAGGAGCGAAAGCGAGCAGGCCTCCAGAAGCTGGCCCTGCATGAAGCCGCGAAACGCCTCCCTTGACAGAGAAACGAAGCGGAAAAGCTTTTCCGCCCTCTCTCTGCCCATAAGGGCGGACGCCGCCCCGCGGAAAAAGCGGCCGACGGCCTCCTTTTCTATCGCTATTTTTACGCCTATAACGGTACCGATAACGAGGTCGAAGACGACGCCGAGCACCGAGCCGAGTGTGCCGACAAGGCCGGAGACAAGCCCCTGACCCCCGCGAGGTATAAGGCTCTCCGCCGAGGCCCTCACCTTATCCCAGTCTATATCCCCGAGGCTCACAAGCTCGAGATCTATCCCCGCCCGCTCGGCAAGGGAGTCTATCGCGACGACGGCGCGCTCTATCTCCCCGGGCAGTATATCGGCAAGCTTTTCGCTCCCCTTTCTTATCTCGGGTATTATTATAACAACGACGAGGGCGAGTACGGCGGCTACCGTAAGAAGCGCGGCAGTGACGCCGAGCCTCCGCGCCGCCTTTTCGCTCACGGAAAAGCGCCGCGATCCTCTGATAGCGCTCTCAATAAGCCCCGCGAAGGGCGAGAGGATAAAGAAAACGGCAAAGCCGATGAGAACGGGCGCCAGTATATCGAGCACCCACTTGACAGCCCGCCACACCTCGCCGAGGTTGTTTATCGCCGCGTAGAAGACGATGGCGGCGCATATCACTAAAACGGCCCTGACGGCCGGCCTTTCACGAAAAGGCATAGTATCACCCCTTTCAGGATAGTATATCCCGAAAGGGGCTCTTTAAGACCGGAGGGCCTGAAAGCATTGATTTTTTCGCAGAATAAACTTATAATGTCACTATAAAATAGCACTTTAAGGAGCATACTATGGAGTTGCAGAAGTTTTATATGGGCGAAGCCTTCGACGCATACGAATACTTTGGCGCGCATCCCGATGAAAGCGGGGTCACATTCCGCACCTACGCGCCGAGCGCGCACCGCATCACCGTCACCGGGGAATTCAACGGCTGGACGGAGGAGCCCTTGGAGCAGATGGGCCGCAGCGGGGTATGGACAGGGCGTTCAGATAGCGCAAGGCCCGGACAGATGTATAAATACTGCATTTACGGAAACAACGGGCGGCAGGAGCACTGCGACCCCTTCGGCTTCGGAATGGAGCTGCGCCCGGGCGCCTCATCTATCATTCGTGATCTTAATGAGTATAAATTCACGGACGAGGAGTGGCTGGCTCAGCGGACGAGATGCTATGACAAGCCCTTGAATATCTACGAGCTGCATTTAGGCTCGTGGAAGAAGAAGGGCGACGGCTTCCTCTCCTACGTTGAGATAGCGGACGAGCTCGTCGCCTATCTCAAGGCGCACGGTTATAACTATGTGGAGATGATGCCCTTATCCGAGCACCCGTTTGACGGAAGCTGGGGCTATCAGAACACCGGCTTTTTCGCCCCCACCTCGAGATACGGGACTGCGGCCGAGCTTATGGAGCTTATCGACAAATGCCACCATGCCGGGATCGGGGTCATTATGGATTTCGTTCCCGTCCATTTCGCGGTGGACGGCTATGGTCTGAAGATGTACGACGGAACTCCGCTTTTCGAGTACCCGCACACGGACGTCGGGGCGAGCGAATGGGGAAGCTGCAATTTTATGCACTCGCGCCGCGAGGTCGCCTGCTTCCTGCAGTCTGCGGCGAACTACTGGCTGAAGGAGTACCATTTCGACGGTCTGCGTATGGACGCGGTCAGCCGCCTTATTTACTGGCAGGGCAACGAGTACCGCGGTCAGAACGGGGAAGCGATAAACTTCTTAAAGAAGATGAACCGCGGGCTTCACGCCCTTCACCCCACCGCCATGCTGATTGCTGAGGATTCCACCGCCTACCCCGGGGTCACGAAGGACGTCGACGCGGGCGGTCTCGGCTTTGACTACAAATGGGACCTTGGCTGGATGCACGACACCCTCGACTATCTCAAGGCTCACCCGAACGACAGGGCGGGAAAGAGCAAATGCATCACCTTCACCTTCTTTTACGCGCATAACGAGCGGTATATCCTGCCTTTTTCACACGACGAGGTGGTGCACGGCAAGAAGACGATCATCGACAAGCTCTACGGCGAGTACGACGATAAATTCAGGCAGGCGCGGCTTCTCTATCTCTATATGCTCTCGCACCCCGGCAAGAAGCTCAACTTTATGGGAAACGAGCTTGCCATGTTCCGCGAATGGGACGAGAGGCGCGAGCCCGATTGGGTCCTGCTCCTCTACCCGGCGCACAGCTCCTTCCGCGACTATATTGTCAGGCTGAACGAGGTCTATCTCTCAAATCCGGCGCTTTGGGAGGGAGACTATCTTGAGGACGGCATAAAGTGGATAGACTGCGGCTCAAATAACGAATGCGTTTTCGGATATTTAAGGACGAGCCGCAATAACCCGTCCGTTCTCGTGCTGATGAATTTCTCCGATAAGACGGCGGATATCTCACCGTCGGTCGAGGGAAGCGCAAAGCTTCTTATCTCGACCTCAGAGGGATATGAGAATGACTCTCTTCCCAAGACCATGCCGCCGTATTCGGGTGCGATGTATAAAGTTTCTGAATAATAAAAAAGAGGAGATGCTTTGCATCTCCTCTTTTTTTACGCGGTCAGTATCATCGACCGCACCTTTTCGCTTATGTCCGCCGTTCGCATCTCAGCTGTCTCCGAATACGGGAGGACGCCGAGGATATTCAGCGTTACGGTCGTGGGAAGAAACAGCCTGTGCTTTGCCCTGTCCATACCCTTTATCGCGGCTACCACGATGGGGCATTTCGCCTTCTGCGCTATCTTGAAGGCTCCGTTTTTAAATTCGCCGAGCTCGCCGGTCTTCGACCTCGTGCCCTCAGGGAATATTCCCATACTGACAGCGCCGCGCGCTATCTGATCCGCAGCCTCGTTTATCGTTACGAGGGCGTTGCGCGGGTTGTCGCGGTCTATCGGCAGGTGGAGGCAGCGGTGCATATATCTGCCCACGATGGGTATCTTAAAATTCTCCGGCTTTGAAACGTAGCTTACCCAGGTTTTCTTGAGCCCGAGTATCACGACGAGGGGATCGAAGGCGGCGACGTGATTCGAGACGACGAGGAAGCGTCCATTTTTCGGAAGCTTCTCCTCCCCTACGATGCGGACCTTCACGCCGATAAGCAGCAGCACGTAGCTGAAAGTGAAGTTTATGAGGTCCATATAGAACTTCGTCGGCGCGTCGTATTTCTTATTAACGTCTATTGTGAGCGATATCAGCCAGATCGTTAGAAGGAAGATGAGGAACACTCCCACAAGGCAGGCAATAAATGTGAGCGGGATGAATATGAGAAGCTTCCAGTCCCAGCCGAGGCGGATGACCTCAATGACGGAGAAGAAGATCCCAAGGGCGAAGCTGAGTATATAGGCGGCCATATTATTTCCTCCCCCTAAGCTCCTTGATGATACCGACGTACCTGATAACGTACATAAGATATGAGAAGCTCGCCAGGAATATGCAGCCGAGGATGGGCCATTTCGCGGTCTCGACGGGTATGCCCCCCTCGATGAAGAAGGGCGCGGCAACGAGAACTATCGCCGTGAGCGCTATCGCGCCGGTGGCGAGCTTTCCGTACCACTTCGCGCTGTCCACCCTGTTGCCCTCCTTGAACACCACCATGCCGAGAACGAGCATCGTGAGCTCCTTCGCGGCGATAACAGCGACGAGGACGAAGGCGAGGTGGTACCTCAGCCCGAGGCAGACGAAGATCGCGACCTGCGTCAGCTTATCGGCGACGGGATCGAGCACCTTGCCGAGCTCTGAGGTCATATTGAATCTGCGGGCGACGAAGCCGTCCGCCACGTCGGAAAACCAGCTTATAACGATAACGACGGCGGCCGATCTGTACCACCCGTTAACGTACAGTATAACGAAGACGGGAATGAGGACTATGCGGAAATAGCTCATGCAGTTCGGTATCGTCTTCCAGTCGCGCTTTATTATATACGCCATACGCGCGGTGAGCTTTTTCTCCCCGCTTTGGCTCTCTCTCTTTTCATCCGGCACGTTGACCGAGCCTCCTGACTTTCTTTCACTTACTGATATGTTATCCCAAACGCCTCTGATTGTCAAGAAAAGGCAAAGATATAATTGTGAATTTCCGGTTAATAGTGGATGTACATCCTCGTCGGCTCGGGGTCGGAGCCCTGTACCATGCACAGAAATTCCCAGCCGTATCTCTCGTAAAAGCCCGTATGGTCGGTAACGAGGTAGACCGGCGAAACGCCCTTCGCTCTCAGATCGGCAACGACGTTATCCAAAAGTCTTCCCGCTATTCCCCTGCCGCGGTACTCTTCTTCCGTATAAACGGCGCAGACGTTGGGCGCGAGGTCCTTCCTCTCGTGGAAATCGTTTTCGATAACGCCCATTCCGGCGACGATCCTCCCCCCGTCAAGACAGAGGTACCAGCCGTATTCAGTTTTCCCTGCAAGATAGGCCTCCATACACTCAAGGTAGGCCTCCTTCGGAACACCCCATTTTTCGTGAAACCACCGTGCCGCGGCCTCCGCAAGCTCCGGTCTCTCCCGAAGCGTGATATAAGTATATGCGTCCATTTTCACCATCCTTTCAATAGTCGGTATAATAACCCGTTCCTTAAGCAGCCGTGTGCAGGGAACTTTTTCTTCAACATAAAACGGAAAAGTCCCCCATTTGCTATCTTCATTCTACCACGAAAGCGAACGCCCGGCAACTGAAACCGCCGACTATTTCCGCCTTGATACCGCGAGCAGATGACCTGACAGGCCTATTATCTCCTCGTGCGTGTCGATAAGCCGCACCGTGTTCATCAAGGCGTTTCTTGATTTTTCGTTTTTCCAAAGCCCGTCGATATCGCGGGCAAGCCACGCTCCGCCCATAACTCCGTGAATGGTCGTACCGGAAAAACCGCCCGCCTCAAGCTCGGCTCTCAGGGCTTTCGCCGTGTGAAGATGGGCGCTCGCAAGGCCGTTATACACTCCCCTGTCCGGGTTTATATGGCAGCCGTCCCTTAATTCGCGCTCCACCATAGCCAAAAAGCCCGGCTCCTCAATGCACCTCTCCCCGTTTTCCGGGGAATACACGGTGATATTGTGCATAAGCACGGAATACGGCGTCAGCGCCGCCGTGAACAAAAGCCCGTTATCCTTCAGTAAGCGGAAGCTCTCTCTGATGGCCTTTATCCGCTCAGCATAGTCCGTAATGTGATACATTGGCCCCATAAGAAGAACGGCGTCTGCGCTGCCGTCCGGCCTCGGAACGCTTCTGGCGTCGCAGATCTCGCTCGCCGCGAGCGAGCAGCCGGGGTACTCTTTTCCGAGCTCCTCGCTCATCTCGATATTTTTCTCGGACAGGTCAAAAAGATGCACCTCGTACCCGAGGGAGGCGAGCCACCAGGAGTATTCCCCGTAAGCTCCGCCGATGTCGTAGATAACGGCGGGCGGCTTCGGCAGGTTTTCGAGCAGTATCTCCTTCGTGCGCTCAAATTCGATAAGGCCTATGCCCGTTCTCAGCCTGTTAAACTCTCTTCCGGCCTCGTAATAAGCCAGAACGCCTTTGTCTATTGAATTCATAATTATCTCCTTTTTGATGATTTTTATTTTGCTCTGCTTTATTGTCTGCCTTGCGGCGGCGAGCGGACTGTTCCGGCATTATTACCCCTCCCTTCAAAAAAAGCCGGTCAGAAGCTGAAAGCTTCCGACCGGCTCAAAATTATACGCGGTGCTTATGCGCGCAGCGATCCAAGCCGGTCGCCAAAAACGTAAGCGGCCTGCTGGTTCATTTTGCTGAAAGAATAATACATCGCTGCGTACCTCCGTGATTTTGCTTATGATAATAATAGTAATAAAGAGAAATGTCAAGCACGATTGACAAGAAATACGCAAAACTGTATAATTGCTATATATTAACATTAGGTCTGCAATACAGGAGGGTGTTTTATGGCTTCTAAAATGATTTACACTTCCAGAATATCTGTTCCGGTTTATGTAAGTTGGAGATGCCAGAAGTGTAACAATATTAATATTTCAGGCGGTGTTATCGTAACCACAGGCAGCGAGACCTCCTATTCCTTTAATAAGGATAGATTAGCCGAAGCAAAAGAAGCAGCAAAAAATAAAGCATGGAAAGTCTGGGTTGATAACACTTTAAGATATATGCGAGATCCTTGTGGCAGTTTTGAAAAAAGGGATGTCTTTCTATCCTTGCAGAGTAATAAATGCAGCAAATGCAAAAAAAGCCCGATTTGGATAAAAAGAATTGATAACTTTGAGCTATGGGGAATTCCTGGTATACTGATTACATTGATCGGTTTGTCAATTCTTCTTATTGACGGTTTTTCAAGTGGCTTGGGCTGGGGAATTACTGCTTTCGGCATAGCGGAGGTGCTTGCCAGCAAAATCGTTATAAGTATACATAAAAGCAAGCTTTATTCTTTACCAAAGCGCTACAAGCCGGTCATGGGATCTCAAAATGAAGACTTGGTGCTTCGCACCGAGATGAACGGACAACACCTGCTAACCCCCGAAGAAACAGTTGAACGCGTAATGTTGGAAAACGATTCAAACTAATAATACAGTTCCAGCGTTTTTTCGATGTACCAACGGCGAATAGAATCGTCTGTTACCTTGTCAAGCAATACGATATTCTGTCCCCACGGAATTTGTGCAGCAACCTGTTGCACAAATTCCTCGTCAGGATAAGTCTCGGCAAACTTCGCCATATACTTAAGATTTCTGACGGAATAACCCTTTGCGTTCGGAAACTCAAGCTTAATATCAGCGGCAAGGTTATCAATAAACTTGTTGCCCCAGGCTTTGTGTTCATTTATAATTCTGCCGATATTAAAGTAGAGCATTATCAGTTCCCGGTTTACGCTGAGCGCCGCCTTGTATTGAGCGGCCTTTATCTCGGTTTTTATGGATTCGATTATGTTAAAATATTCATTTCCGTTCATCAGCATATCCGTCACCTTCTTTACATGACATTATATTATATTTGCGAAGCAAAATGATATAATTTGCCAAGTTTTGCGGTTCCGCTCCAAGGACTGGAGCAAAACGGCTATAAATCTAATAAAATAGCTTAATTGAAGCTATTATATCACAAGGAAAGCGATATATCAACAAAAACAAGGCTCCCCATATCGGGGAGCCTTGAAAGCTTTGCAATATCCGATTATCTCTTGGAGAACTG
>ONTN01000111.1 GCA_900320765.1 uncultured Eubacteriales bacterium | reverse complement strand
CTTCGATATAAAGGGCGTTATGTGCGCCCTTTCGCCGCGCATCACGTTCTCCCAAAGGCTCATTGTGAATTTCGCATCCGACCCGCGGAAGTTGTTATCCCTGACGACGCGGCGCAGAAGCCTCGTCCACTCCGGCTTCCAAACGGCTCCGTCCTCAAGCTCGTATTCCGCCATGGCGGAGATATACAGGCCGAAGGCGTCCGGGTTTTTGTCCGTTATCTCGTCGTTCAGGGCGTGGATGCCCTCGAAGATGGCTACCTCGTTATCGCCGAGCCTGAGGCGCGTAAACTGGCTCGCCGACCGCTTCTGCCTTGCGAACATAAAGTACGGTATCCTTATCTCCTTATGCTCGCGCAAAGCCTCGAAGTGCTCGTTTAAAAGATCCATATCGAGCATTTTCGGGCTCTCGAAGTCGATGTCCCCCTCCGGCGTGCGCGGCACGGTCTTTGGGTCTATCGTCTTGAAATAGTTATCCATCGATATCGTGTGGCATTCAAGTCCGCTCTTATCGAGCTCGTCCTCTATCCTGCGCGCTGTAGTCGTCTTTCCCGCGCCCGAGGGCCCCGATAGCAGAACGACCGGGCTCTTGCCCACGTTTTCGGATATCGCGCGGGCGGCCTCCTTTACGCGCGCGTCGTACTCAGCCTCGCAGCGTTCGGCGAAGGCGGCTGGGTGCCACGCAATCTCCTCGTTTATCTCGTTTATCCTGTATCTCATTTTCCGGCCTCCCTGTAAAACGCGATTATCTTATCCTTATCGGCGAGGGTTTTATACGCGCCCTCGATATACTCCTTCGGATATTTATAGTCGAATATCCGCTCTATCCTTCCCGATGAAGCATCGACGAGCTTCGTGCTCGCTCCGCCGCCGGCGGCGATTATCGTACAGAGCTCCTCCATTATCGCGATGTTGTAGAGGCTCTCTTTTCCCTTTTTCGCCCAGCCGACGTTCTCAAATCCGCCGGACATATTCTTCTGCCTGTAGAGATAATACGGGGCGTAGCCCGCGCGCCGCAGCTCCCCTATCGCCGTATCGAGCATTTTCGCGACCTCGGCCTTGCCCGGTATCTCAGAGCCCTCGAGGGTTATCCTCGTGCCCTTTTTAAGGCTGAGCGTGTGGACGGTTATATTCTCCGCCCCGAGCTCGATCATCTCGCGCAGGGTGGCGGCGAAGGACTCCGGCGTGTCCGCAGGGAGCCCGGCTATAAGGTCCGTGTTGATATCGCCGCCGAAATACTCCCGCGCGAGCCTGAAGGCGGCGCGAAAATCCTCCGCCGTATGGCTCCTGCCTATGGCGCGGAGCACCTCGTCGGACATAGACTGGGGGTTAACGCTTATCCGCGTCACCCCGCCGCCGCGAAGGGCGGCGAGCTTTTCGGCGGTTATCGTATCCGGTCTTCCCGCCTCGACGGAAAACTCGCGCACGGCGGAAAAATCGAAGCATTCTCTCATATGGGCTATAAGCTCCGAGAGCTCGGACGCCGAGAGCGTAGTCGGAGTGCCGCCGCCGATATACGCCGTAACCGGGCGGAGGTCAAGCTCCCTTACTATCTCGCCGAGCCTTGTAAGCTCCGCCTTAAGGCATTCCAAAAACGGCGGTATGAGCTTCATCGACTTCTGAACGCTCTGGCTCACGAAGCTGCAATAGGCGCAGCGGGTCGGGCAGAAGGGTATGCCGACGTATATGCCGATATCCCGCTCCGATAGCTCCCTCTTCGCCTCTATACTCGCCCGCGAGGTATCGGCGAGGAGGCTTGCCCTCGCGTCGTCCAAAAAATAGAGCCTTTTCATCTCGCTCATCGCGGCCTTTTCGGACATGCCGGATTCGATGAGCTTCGTCATTATAGTTCCTGGTCTTATGCCGGTGAGAGCGCCCCAGACGGGCTTTTCCGGCAGTATTTTCATCGCGGCTCTGTAAAACGAGAGCTTTACCGCCATTGATAAAAGGCTGTCGCGCCTGAGCTTTCCGGTAAGCCGCGAGAGCCTGACCCTCGCCGAGCCGACGGCGCGCTTCCCGCCCCATATTAGTCTCGTGACCGCCGTCGCGTACTCCGCGCCCTCGGAAAGGCTTATCTCCGCCGAGGACTCAGCCTCAGTCCCGGAATACTCCGGCTTCTCGCCCGGAAAGAGGGATAGAAGCATCTGCTCCGCCGCGTATTTATATTCGTGTCCCTTTAATATAAGCTTCATTGACCCTTTGCGTACCTCACGTATCTGTTATACGCCCTCTCGACTGCGAGGCTGCTCGGCCCCATATGGCCGGGATAGACCTCGAGGTCGCCGGGGATATCGGCGAGGCGGGCGAGGGACGCCATAAGCCTGTCGAAATCGCCGCCCGGAAGGTCTGTGCGCCCGCAGCTTCCGCGAAACAGAGTGTCGCCCGTAAAGAGGGCGTCCTCGCAGCGCAGGGTCACCGAGCCCGCAGAGTGTCCCGGAGTCTCAAGCACGCGGAAGCGAAGCGAGCCCACCTCGATAACGTCGCCGTCGGAATAGAACCTCGTTCCCTCCGGCGCGTCGTATAAATACTCGCCCTCGCCTACGTCGGCGGCATTTATATACACGGGCGCTCCAGTCTCCTCGGAGACGGTCTCAGTTGCGCCGACGTGGTCAAAATGGCCGTGCGTCAGAAACACGGCGCGCGCTTTTAGCCCGTTATCCTCGATATAGTCAAGTATCGAGTTCGACTCGTCGCCGGGGTCGATAACGGCGCAGTCGAGCGTATTCTCGTCGGTAACGACGTAGCAGTTTGCCTCGAGCTGGCCTACCGGCAGGGTTTTTATGAGCATAGCTATCACTCAGCCTCTCGTATCGAATATTATCGTGACAGGTCCCTGATTCACGCTCTCGACGTCCATATCCGCGCCGAACTCCCCGTGCTCAACGTGAACGCCCTTTTCGCGCAGCGTGTCCATAAAAAGCTCGTAGAGCGGGATCGCCTTATCCGGCCTTGCCGCCCCGGTGAAGCCCGGCCTGCGCGAGGAGGTGTCGGCATAGAGCGTAAACTGGCTTATGACGAGGATTTCGCCGCCGGCCTGCGAAAGGTTCAGGTTCATCTTGTCGTTCTCATCGCGGAAAACGCGGAGATTTACTATCTTCTCCGCGAGCTTCTTCGCGTCGCCCTCTTCGTCCTCAAGGCCGACGCCGAGGAGAACGAGGTAGCCCGTCTTAATGCTCCCGTTAACTTTTCCGTCTATCGTGACGGAAGCGCTCTTTACTCTCGTTACGACTGCCCGCATTTTTACGTCCCCTGTCTCTTGACTTCCTTGACGCTGCGGACGCCCATAAGCTTCGTCATGGCGACGCTGAGCTCCGCCTTGTCCATAACGTCCATCGTAATATACACCGTGGCGACGCAGCAGCCCATATCCCTCGCGGTAAGGCCGGTGACCTTCACCTTGAGAGCCGTAAGCACGGTTGCGATATCCATAACGAGGCCGTCGCGGTCATTAGCCGTTATCGCGACGCCCGTTCCGTATCTCTCGTCGCGGTCGCCCGCCCAGGCGACCCTGATCCAGCGGTTTTTCGTCTCCTCATTCAGAATGCCCGACTGGTAGTTGCGGCAGTCCGTCCTGTGTATCGAGACGCCGAAGCCGCGCGTTATAAAGCCGACGATCTCATCGCCGGGTACGGGCATACAGCAATGCGAGAATTTTACGAGGCAGTTGTCTATGCCCTCTACGATGATGCCGTGCACCGGCTTCTGCACCGAGGCGCCGGGTATCCACTCCGGCTTTTTCTCCGCCTCGGCCGCGTTCTTCTCGATATTGCGCAGCTCGTCCTGTATCCTGTTCACCGTCTTCTGCGCGGAGAGGCCGCCGTAACCGATGGCGGCGTACATATCGTCGACCGAGGCGTAGGAGAAGCGCTTGAGTATCACATTTATAACGTCCGGGTCCTGAGCGACGGAGAGGGGTATCGCCATGCGGCGCATCTCGGCCTCGAAGGCCGCCTTTCCGTTCGTCACGTTCTCCTCGCGGCGCTCCTTTTTGAACCACTGGCGAATCTTGTTGCGCGCCTCGGAACTCTTTACGAGATTGAGCCAGTCGCGGCTCGGCCCCTTCGCCGAGGTCGAGGTTATTACCTCGACTATATCTCCGGACTGGAGCTGGTGCGAGAAGGGCACAATGCGCCCGTTCACCTTCGCTATCGACATATGGTTTCCGACCGCGGAGTGGATCGAGTAGGCAAAGTCGATAGGGGTCGCCCCGGCGGGAAGGTTCTTAACGTCGCCGTTCGGGGTAAAAACGTAGACCTCGTCGGAGAACATATCCGCCTTGAGGGTGGAGAAGAAGTCCTGAGCGTCGGAATCCTGCTGGCTTTCGAGGAGGTTTCTTATCCAGGCGAATTTCTCCTCGTCCGACTTTCCTGAGATGCCCTCCTTATATTTCCAATGCGCGGCTATTCCGTATTCCGCCGTCTCGTGCATCTCCCACGTTCTTATCTGCACCTCGAAGGGTATGCCCTCCGTGCCGATAACGGTGGTGTGCAGCGACTGGTACATATTTGGCTTCGGCGTGCCGATATAGTCCTTGAAGCGGCCGGGTATCGGCTTATACATATCGTGGATGCAGCCGAGCACGTTATAGCACTCCGCTATATCGTCGACTATCACGCGGAAGGCGTAGACGTCCATTACCTCGGAGA
>ONTN01000110.1 GCA_900320765.1 uncultured Eubacteriales bacterium | reverse complement strand
GCGCCGACGATCATCGCGGTGGGGATCATCATCCTGCTCATCGCGGTCATCCTGCTCATCGTGCGCTCCATGTTCATGCCCACGACGGTGCTGACGCCGACGCCGACGCCGCGCGCGACTGCGGCGCTGGAGGGCAACTTCATCGTCTTCGGCGCGACGGCGACCCTGAACAGCGCGCGCACGCCGGTGCCGGACGTCGCGGTGACGCCCACGCCGGAACCGGAAGAAGAGGCGACGAGCGCCCCGGCGGAATACTCAACCAGTGCATTCATAACGGCTTCGGTCTCCACACCTTCAAGGAGGAGCTGACCGGTCCCGAATACGCGGAACGCTTTATTACGAGGGCAAAGGAGCTCAACATTCCCATCAAGCTTAAAACGATAGCGGCTGACATCTCTCCCGAGCGCGAGGTGACCTATGTGAACTCTGAGGAGGGAGCCGTCACCGTCAAGGCCGGCGCCGTCATCCTCGCTATGGGCTGCCGCGAGAGACCTCGCGGAGCGCTCGGGCTTCCGGGCTTCCGCCCCGCCGGAGTCTACACGGCGGGCACCGCTCAGAGACTGATGAATATAGAGGGATTTGCCGTAGGAAAAGAGGTCGTTATCCTCGGCTCAGGCGATATCGGGCTTATTATGGCGCGCAGAATGACGCTTGAGGGCGCGAAGGTAAAGGTCGTTGCCGAGCTTATGCCTTATTCGGGCGGCCTTAAGAGAAACATCGTGCAGTGCCTTGAGGACTACGGCATCCCGCTTAAGCTGAGCCATACCGTAACCTGCATACACGGCAAGGAGAGAGTGACGGGCGTCACGATATCCGAGGCTGGTCCTGACAGACGTCCCATACCGGGAACGGAGGAGTATTACTCCTGCGACACACTGCTTTTATCCTGCGGCCTTCTGCCGGAAAACGAGCTTTCAAAATCGGCCGGCGTTGCTCTCAGCAGGGTGACGGGCGGCCCGGAGGTCAACGACAGCCTTGAGACGACCGTACCCGGAGTTTTTGCCGCGGGCAACGTGCTCCATGTTCACGACCTCGTCGATTTCGTATCTGAGGAGGCCGCGAGAGCGGGCAGAAAGGCCGCTGAGTATGTAAAGGGCGGCAATACGCCTGAGAAATTCGTCGAGATTAAAACGGCGGGCGGCATTCGCTATACCGTGCCTCAGCGCGTTAGCCCCGAAACGATGGACGATAAGATCACTCTCCGTTTCAGGGTCGGCGATATCCTTAAGAATAAGACGCTCGCCGTATATTTCGACGGAGAGCCGGTACGCAGAGTCAAGAAACGCATTATGGCGCCGGGCGAGATGGAGGAGCTCGTGCTTACAAAGGCGAGCTTCAATGAGCACCCGGACGTTAAAGAGATACTCGTTTGCGCGGAGGATTGAGATGGAGATAAGAGAATTAACCTGTATTCGCTGCCCTATGGGCTGCCAGCTCACCGTAACGATAGACGGGGAGAACGTCTCCGTATCCGGAAATACCTGCCCGAGGGGCGAGGATTACGGCAAGAACGAGGTAATAAATCCCGTCAGAACAGTGACGAGCTCTATTAGGGTCGAGGGCGGAAGCCTGAAGCTCGTCTCGGTCAAGACGAAGGGCGATATCCCCAAGGGAAAGATATTCGAGGTCATGGAGGCGATCCGCTCCGCCGTCGTAACGGCTCCTGTCTACACGGGCGACGTGCTTATTTCGGACGCTGCCGGAACGGGAATAGACGTCGTCGCCACGAAGACCGTTGAAAGACGCTGAGCGCAAGCTGTGTTTCCGCCGGTGGGTTTTCTCCTCCGGCGGACTTTTAAAGTCAAAAAGGAGACACAATGGATCTGTACGAAAAATCACAGAATATACTTGAACTAAACCGCGTGCTTGAAATGCTCGCCGGAGAGGCCGTTTCGGACGGGGCGAAGGAGGCGGCGCTCGCGCTGAGGCCGGAGAGCGACAGGGACGCCGTAAAACAGCTCCTCGCCGAGACGGGAGCCGCGAAGAGGATGATGGTCCTTCACGGCACTCCGTCGTTTTCGGGGGTGACAGACGTTTCCGCATCGATAAAAAGAGCGGGAGCCGGAGGAATGCTCAACACGAGGGAGCTGCTGTCAATAGCCGCCGTTTTGAAGACGGCGCGGCTCATACTGTCCTATGCCTCGGGCGATGAGGCGGGAGGTGGAGAGATCGGCTATATGTTCTCCGAGCTTCGGGCAAATAAATACCTCGAGGAGAAGATCACGAATTCGATCGTCGGAGACGACGAGCTTGCCGACTCCGCAAGCCCTGCTCTTGCCGATATCCGCAGGCAGATGAGAGCCGCCGGAGAGAGGGTGCGCCAGGCGCTGCAGAAGATAATATCCTCGCCGACCTATCAGAAGGTGCTGCAGGAGCCGATAATCACCGTTAAGAACGGGCGCTACGTAGTTCCCGTAAAGGCTGAGCATAAGTCCGCCGTTCCCGGACTGACGCACGATATAAGCTCGTCCGGAGCGACGCATTTTATCGAGCCTATGAGCGCGGTGAAGGCAAATAACGAGATAAGGGAGCTTCTCGGCAAGGAGGAGCAGGAGATAGGCCGCATCCTTATGGAGATGAGCGCGGAGGCGTCGGACTTCGGCGAGAGCATAATGAGAAACTACTCCGCCCTCGTAAGGCTCGACCTCGTCTTTGCAAAGGCTAAGCTCAGCTATCAGCTTGAGGCTTCCGAGCCCGAGATATCGGAGCGGGGAGAACTCAGCCTTATTAAGGCAAGGCACCCTCTTATTGATAAAAAGAAGGTCGTGCCTATTGACGTAAGTCTCGGGGGTGAGTACGATACCCTCGTTATCACAGGCCCGAACACCGGAGGAAAGACCGTCTCGCTGAAGACGATAGGCTTAATGTGCCTTATGACGCAATGCGGGCTTCACATTCCGGTGAAGGACGGGAGCGTCGTTCCGATATTTGACAAGGTGCTTGCGGATATCGGCGACGAACAGAGCATAGAGCAGTCGCTCTCGACCTTCTCAAGCCATATGACAAACATCGTTTCTATCCTTGAGGAGTGCGACGACTCGACCCTCGTCCTCTTTGACGAGCTGGGAGCGGGAACTGACCCGGCGGAGGGCGCGGCTCTCGCCGTCAGCATTATCGAGTACGCGAGGCGCTTCGGCACGCATATAGCGGCCACGACGCATTACGCGGAGCTGAAGATATACGCGATGACGATGCCGGGCGTTATGAACGCTTCCTGCGAATTCGACGTGGCGACGCTGAAGCCGACCTACAAGCTGCTTCTGGGCATACCCGGAAAATCCAACGCTTTCGCCATAAGCCGCAGGCTGGGGATACCGGACGTTATCATCAAAGACGCCGAGGCAAGAATGGAATCCGGCGACAGGGACTTTCAGGAGGCGCTTGAAAACCTTGAGAAGGCCCGCGTCGAGGCAGAAAACTCAAGGGCCGAGCTCAACCTTCTCCGTGAGAAGGCTCGTGCGGACGCCGGGGCGTCCGAAAAGCTGAGACGCGAGCTCGAGACCGAGCGGGAGAAGATCACGAAGACTGCAAGACGCGAGGCAGAAAAGATAATTGAGGACGCTCGATCAACGGCAGACGCCGCCTTCCGTGAGATTGAGAGGCTGAGAAAATCGGCCGCCACGGAAACTGACTGGCAGAGACTTAACGAGGCAAAGGCCGAGATGAGAAAGAGCCTTAATGACGCCGAAGCAAAGCTCGGCGTGAGGGAAGAGGCGGAAAAGCCCGTGCCTACAAGACCGGCCGCAGCTGGCGATACGGTGGAGATACTGTCGATCGGCGCCCGTGCGGACGTAATAAAAGTCAATAAAGATGGAACTCTTGAGCTTCAGGCGGGTATAATGAAAGTGAGCGCGAAGCAGAGCGAGGTCAGAGTGCTTGAGGGCGAGAGAGTTAAAACACCGAAGCAGCATTCCTCGAAAACAATAACCCCGATGAGCGTGGAAGCCGGCAGGAGTGAGGTCGACCTTCGCGGTATGATGGCCGAGGAGGCCGTAGCCGTGACTGAGCGATTTATCGATACTGCGAGCATGCGCCATATCGAGGAGGTCAGGATAATCCACGGCAAGGGGACGGGCGTTCTTCGCGAGGCTGTGCAGAAGGCGCTTAAGAGAAATCCCCAGGTCAAAAGCTTCCGCCTCGGCAGGTTTGGAGAGGGTGAAGCGGGCGTTACGGTGGTAACTTTGAAGTGATTTTTAGCATTTATTGTCATATTGCTGAAAAAATACACTAAAATATCGATGAGAATAGTCATATTAGATTATTGAAGATTATTTTTTCCTTTGTTATAATTGTGCCATAAGTTCTGAAATGGACATTTTGGGATGTCCTTGCGGAAAAGGGGGAACCTCAATGTTTTCTAAAGAAGTCGTTGTAATGAATCCTGTAGGTCTCAGAGCGAGACCCGCTACGTTCTTTACTCAGAAGGCAAACGAGTTTGGCTGCAGCGTTTGGATCCAGAAGGATGAGCGCAAGGTCAACGCCAAGAGCCTTTTGGGTGTCCTTTCTCTCGGTATCACCAAGGACACTCCCGTCAGCATCGTCGCTGATGGCGAAGATGAAGAGCAGGCTGTTGAGACTCTTTGCGAGCTTATCAGCAAGGAGTTCAGCGAATAATTAAGAGGATAACCGCAAAAATAAGGGACTGCCGTACTATCGGAAGTCCCTTTTTGCAATATCCGAAAGTAAGAGGAGAAATCAGATGCCGCTTGATACGTTAAGAGAA
>ONTN01000108.1 GCA_900320765.1 uncultured Eubacteriales bacterium | reverse complement strand
GAACATATCCTGAGAGTCAGTCTCGTACTCAAGCCACGCTCCCCTGTAGGGTATGACCGTGGTGGCGTAAACCGGCTGATTCGTCTTGTCAACGTTCTTTTCATAGTAGACGCCGGGGGAGCGGACTATCTGCGAAACAACGACGCGCTCGGCGCCGTTTATTACGAACGTGCCGCCCTCTGTCATTAGCGGGAAATCGCCCATGAATATCTCCTGCTCCTTGATCTCCTCGGTCTCCTTATTGCGGAGGCAGACGCTGACCTTGAGCGGAGCGGCGTACGTTGCGTCCCTCGCCTTGCACTCCTCCACGGAATACTTGGGGGGATCGTCCATCTTGTAATCGATGAAACTGAGCTCGAGGTTCCCGCTGTAGTCGGTGATCGCGGCTACGTCCTTGAATACCTCGCGCAGTCCCGTTTCCAAAAACCACTTATAGGAATCTCTCTGGATCTCAAGAAGATCAGGCATATCCTGGATCTCCACCGATTTGGCAAAGCTCTTTCTCAGCGTTTTGCCATACCATACGTCCTTAGGCAACTGGCTTCACTCCTTCACGTAATCTGGCGGAAAATGATACGCCCGGCGCGGTTGCATCATTTCCCGGTAATGCGCTTGATTTTTATCTGTTTTGTGCTATACTAACGGTAGTTACAAAGGAAATTAGCGTTATTACAGCGCAGTATCGATTTATTTTACCAGTACAGCATTTAAATGTCAATAGTTTTTTCGGCAAAGCTGCGGCTTTTGCCGAATTTTTTTTGCTCAAAAGGAAAAGCCGCTCACATTTTTATTGCGAGCGGCAGATTTCCCTCCAGTATCTTTTCGGGTCTATGTGCAAAGAACACTCTCTTCGGGTTTAAAGAAAGAATGTGTTCCCAATCGTTTTTCAGCGCTCTGTTATCTTCATACGCCTCAATATGCTCGAACGGATCGAGGTCGCCGACAAAACAATCGCCGTCGTCTAAAACGAGCGAAACGCTGTTCTCGCTATGACTTGGGGTGTGAATTATCTCTCCGTGAATGCCGATACTTTTCAAAAAGGCTCTGCTTTCCCCGCAGGATATGACAGCAGCCTGCTTTTCATCAACCGGTACATAAGGCAATCCGTCTCTTTCAAAAATGGCGTCCGAAAAATGAACGAAATCCTTTTGCACGTCGATCAGGAGAAGCGTTACCCCCTGCCCCATCAGCTCGCCGACAAGTCCCATATGGTCGGGATGATAGTGCGTTACCAAAACATATCCGATGTCTCTGACTTTGATGTTGTTTCTCTTTAAAGCTTTATAAAAAGCCGGCAGCGTTCCCGCATAGTCGGTATCAACCACAAGACCGCTGCCGCCCTGAATGAAAAAAGTATTTGTGTTTCCGTACTTAAGCTTGATCATAGTTTATCTCCGCAGCAAGGTCTTAAGCGAAAAAGTAATGGGCGCCAATATAATGGAAGAAGTTACCGAACTAATTCCCCTTCATAATATTGCTCCTGAAACCGGATCGCCTGCATTATCTCTTCGTCGGAATAATCTTTGCCGTCTAATGACACGATCCATTTATCCTCCACATCATTGAAGCGATGGTAAACAGCAATCACAACGCCATCAAAGGTTTTGATTGGTTTATCCGGTCCGAATATATATACGTCCTGTTCTGCTCCGTCCTCTGCAAATAGCCCTTCAACATATCCATAATTAATCGGATAAATCATTTCCGGATCGTTCGGATGAGCGCTTCCCATAGGCCGATCAACTATTCCTTTTACCCTTTTGCCTATTACTCTATCCATTTCTTCACCAATAAACGTACACTTATTATCCCGCAGGACACATCATTAGCGATGCGGCATCATTGCCGAAGGCAGCATCATTTGCCCGGCAGGGCAAACATCATTGAAAAAACCTCGTTGCATACGCAACGAGGTTTTTTCTTGGTGCGGGAGATGAGACTTGAACTCACACGCCTATTGACACACGCCCCTCAAACGTGCCTGTCTACCTATTCCAGCACTCCCGCGAAGAGCGTAATTGATTATAACAGAAAAAATCCGTTTGTCAATATCATTTTTCTCATTTTCGCAAATTAATTTCCATCATTGTTTTCATGACCGTCATACCCATTTTCTCATAAAACCTGCGGGCGGGTTCGTTTCCCTCCCACACGTTCAGGGTTATCCGGTCGGCGTCTATCTTCTCAGCCTCGGCTTTGACTCTCTCAAAAAGCGCCGTAGCGACGCCGCCGCGTCTCGCACTCTCGTCAACGCAGATATCATCGACGTAGAACTCCGTCATCGGGTAAACCATGGGATCGATAAAGCGCTTTATTACGCAGAAGGCGTAGCCGACGACGTTGCCGTCAGCCTCGCAGACAAAGGCTCTTTTATGCTCGTCCCCGAGGATTTTTATAAGATCAGGCTCTGAATACTTTCTGCCCTTTTCAGTAAAAATATCAGGTCTTAGAAGATGGTGGGTATAGTGCACGGCCTCAAGCAGGTCGATAAGACGGGGTATATCCCTCGTTTCAGCTTCTCTTACCGTCATCTCATTCAAGCCTTTCCGAAACGGAGCGGCTCACAGCTTCGGCGTCCTCCGACGCTTTTTCCAAGATAGCCTCGATCTCGGCGTTCAGCGCATCCGCCGTCTCTCTGTTCTTCAAAAGTCTTGTATTTACCTTCACGTTAAGCGCGGCGCATTCGGCGGCGGCCCTTGCAAGAGCAGCGGCGCAGCCGGCGTCGGATATCATTAGCGTGCTTCCCTTCTCGCAAAGCACGGCGGAAATCTCAGCCGTTCTCGCTGCGAGTCTTGCCATCTCAAGTGGAGCGCGGGCAGCGTTTTTAAGGCAAAGCTCAAGCTTCTCCTCCCTCTCGGGATCATCCTTCGGGATCCCGTATGCCCGGCTTAAAGGCTCAAAGGCTTCCGCGTCCTCTTCGATAAGCTCGAGAAATCTGATTCTGAGTCCACAGCACTCCTCAAGAAGCGCAGAAAGCTCGGCCTCATATTCTGCGTATTTCTTCTTGCCCAGAGTATAGTTAATGACCATCGAGCCCAGGGCTGCGCTGAGAGCGCCGCATAGCGCGGCCGCTCCCCCGCCCCCGGGTACGGGCTCTTTCGCCGCGAGAGCGGAGGTAAATTCATCAGCATTAAGGTTTTTCATATCAAAACAGTCCGCTTATAACGCCGTTTTCATCGACGTCGATATTCTCGGCGGCGGGCTTTTTAGGAAGTCCGGGCATTGTCATAATGTCGCCGGTGAGGGCGACGATGAACTCAGCTCCGGCGGAGACCTTGAGCTTGCGGACGGAGATGCGGAAGCCCTCGGGCGCGCCTAAAAGCTTCTGATTGTCGGAAAAGCTGTACTGCGTCTTCGCCATACAGACCGGAAGGCCAGAAAAGCCGAGCTTTTCAAGCTCCTTGAGCTCTCTCGGCGCGGTGCCGGTAAAGTCGACGCCGTCGGCATGGTATATCTTCTTCGCAACGGCCTCGATCTTCTCCTTGATGCTGAGCTCGGACTCATAGGAGAAGCGGAAATCGGAGGGCTCCTCGCAGAGCCTTACAACCTCGTTTGCGAGCTCGATACCGCCATCTCCGCCCTTTGCCCATACCTCGCTGAGCGCGACGTTAACGCCGAGCTCGGCGCATTTGGCTCTGACGAGTTCAAGCTCAGCCTCGGTATCGAGGGGGAAGCGGTTTATCGCAACGACGGCGGGAAGGCCGTAAACCTTAGTTATATTCTCAACGTGCCTGAGAAGGTTGGGAAGTCCCTTTTCGAGGGCAGCCAGGTCTTCGGTACCAAGCTCCTTCTTATCAAGACCTCCGTGCATCTTGAGGGCTCTTACGGTAGCCACGATAACTACAGCTGAGGGCTTGAGGCCGGCGGCGCGGCACTTGATATCGAGGAATTTTTCTGCTCCGAGATCAGCGCCGAAACCCGCCTCGGTAACGCAGTAATCGCCGAGCTTGAGAGCCATTCTGGTTGCAATAACGCTGTTGCATCCGTGGGCAATATTGGCAAACGGACCGCCGTGAACGAAGGCGGGAGTATGCTCGAGAGTCTGAACGAGATTGGGCTTGAGCGCGTCCTTTAGAAGAGCCGTCATTGCGCCCTCGGCCTTCAGATCTCCGGCGGTGACGGGCTCTCCGTCATAGGTATAGCCGATTATGATATTCGCGATCCTGCGCTTAAGGTCGGAGATATCCCTCGAGAGGCAGAATACAGCCATGACCTCGCTCGCGACCGTGATATCATATCCGTCCTCGCGGGGCACTCCGTTCGTTCTTCCGCCGAGGCCGTCTATCACGTTGCGAAGCTGCCTGTCGTTCATATCGACGCAGCGGCGCCAGGTGATGCGCTTGGGGTCGATATTAAGCTCGTTGCCCTGATAGATATGGTTGTCTATCATAGCGGCAAGCAGGTTATTTGCCGCGCCTATGGCATGGAAATCGCCGGTAAAGTGGAGATTGATATCCTCCATCGGAATGACCTGAGCGTATCCGCCGCCGGCAGCTCCGCCCTTTACTCCGAACACGGGGCCGAGAGAGGGCTCGCGAAGGGCGATAACGACGTTCTTGCCGATTTTCTTTAAAGCGTCGCCGAGGCCGACTGTAGTAGTAGTTTTTCCCTCTCCCGCGGGAGTGGGCGTGATGGCAGTAACGAGAATGAGCTTTCCGTTCTCCTTTGACTGGAGCCTGTTCAGAAGCTCAAGGCTTATTTTGGCCTTGTTCGAGCCGTACTGCTCAACGAGCTCGGCGGGGATCCCGCATTTATCGGCGATCTTTGTGATGTGCTCCGGCGCAGCGGCCTGGGCTATCTCGATATCGGTTTTGTACTCCATAGTTATCCCCCTTAAAAAAT
>ONTN01000107.1 GCA_900320765.1 uncultured Eubacteriales bacterium | reverse complement strand
AAGATAGGGCTTTATGAGGATATAGACTGCACAAAAGAGGTGTTCGCGCCAAAGGGCACGCGGACCGTGTATCCCGGAAAGACGTATTACATAAAAGAGCAGTCGTCCGGCAGAGTGTTTTCGGGGACTACGTGTTATATTTACGCGAACGCCGTGTACAATGCGCTTTTCGGCGATGTTCCGTATCACGGGGAGTCTGATACGTGGCTGAGCTCAACGAGGCTTCACGGCTACGCCCCGTCCGTGTCGTACTCGTCATTCATAAGCTGGGGAGTGGTGCCGGGCTCGCTTATGCGTACCACCCCGGAAAAGGACGGGAGCTACAACGGCGGGATCGGTCACTCGCTTATCATAATTGAATTCGACTCGGGCTCAATAACCTATCTCGAGGGAAACGGGGACGGAAGGGGGCTCATAAGGACGGCGACCGTAAGCTGGGCAGAGTTCAACAGAAGGTTTTTTACGGGCAAGGGATACGTTCTTTCGTTCATAGTAGGCCCGGTGAAGACAGAGCTCACAGGCGCATATAAAAGGATCAGGGAATACGGCGGCTTTTCGGACGTCAGCGAGACAAGCTGGTATTATGCTGAAATCAGAGAGACGTATGAGCTTGGCCTCGTTTCCGGCACCGGAGGCGGCAAAATGACGCCGGACGGCGCCCTGACCTGGGCTCAGGCGGTGACGCTGACCGCCCGGGCAATAAGCGCTTATTGGGGAGATAACGAGAGCTTTTCCGGCGGCGTCAAATGGTACGAGCCGTATTACTCCTATCTTGAGAAGTGGGGCGTAAAGCTTACTCGTGATAATTGCGGCGAGATGATAACGAGAGCTGAGCTTGCGGGGCTTATTTACAGATACTTTCCCAAAAATGAGCTTGATAGGATAAGAGAAAACGCATCCTTTTCCGACATACAGGAAAATCTGGCGATAGACTCGCTCTATGAGGCCGGTATAATAGGAGGCTACGGAGGCTTATTCAGACCCGAAGACAGCCTAAAGCGATCGGAGACGGCAGCTATTTTCGCCAGGCTCGCAGACAGAGCAAAGAGACTTGGATAATAAAAAGCTCTGCCCGCCTTTTAGGCGGGCAGAGAAATTTCATTCTTCATCGGACGGGAGCTCGGGCTCTTCGGGCGGCTCGTCAGGAGGCGTGGGCTCAACGGGTTCCTCCGGCTCGTCCGGATTATCCGGCTCTGCGGGAGTTACGGGTTCATCGGGATTATCGGGCACCTCAGGCTCGTCGGGATCAACCGGCTCATCGGGATTGTCAGGATTGTCGGGCACATCCGGCACCTCAGGCACATCCGGCTCGTCCGGCTGAATGGGAGCCCACTGAGCGGAATATACCTCCGTATCCGTAACTGTATCGGAAAGCTCGGGATACCAGCCGGTAAAGACGTAGCCCTCGCGGTGGAGGCTTCCGGTAAACGACGGGGTGGGATCGCCTGCGTGGAGCCCGTAGTAGTTCTGATCCTCGAAGATAACCTCATCGTAAGCTCCGTCAGTATATATTATCGTGTACTCCGGCTCGGGAGGAGCATCCGAGACGTAGATAAACTCGGCGGTGTTGTCGCTCAGGTAGGCGTCTAGTGTGATCGTGACCGTTTTTTCGCTCGTCAGGGTATAGCCCTCAAGCTCCTTCGCCGTTACCGTTACCTCGCGCCCGGCTGCGTGCTTTCCGACCTCCTCGGAATACAGTACCTCAAAGCCACCGTCGGGGTAGAGGAGAATGCCACGGGAATAGTAGGGGACGGCAGCGCCGACGCCGGGCACGTAGCGCTGATCGGTATCGCTCGGAACGGTAAATTCCTTGCGGGGGAGATCCTCGTGAACTAGCTCCATTACCTGCTTCCAAACGGTATTTGCCGGGCTGCCGCCCTTCGTGGGTATAGCCTCGGGAATGTCGTATCCAGTCCATACGGCGCAAACGTAATAGGGGGTGTAACCGACGAACCAGCGGTCGTTATTCGAGGTCGTGCTTCCTGTCTTGCCGGCGCAGGGCATATTGGAGAGCTTCGCGCTCGTACCGGTTCCGACCGTCATTACTTCCTTCATAACGTCGGTCATCCAGTAGGCTGTGCTTTCATTCTGGAAAACGGCCTTTGACTCGGGAATGTTGTTGTAGATAAGAGCGCCTTCGGAATCGTATATCCTCGAGAAGGTGCGTCCCTCGGTGAAGACTCCGTTATTTACGAAAACGGAGAAGCCGGCCGCCATCTCTCGCGGGGTGATTCCGTAGGTCTGCTGGCCGAGGGCGAGGGCTGAATAAACCATATCCTCCGGCTCAAGGCTCTCAAAATTGACCTTGTTTTTAAGGAAGTCGTAGGATACCTCAAGAGTGAGTTGATCGAGGACCTGAGCGGCAACGGTGTTTTTCGACTGCTGGATAGCGTAGCGCACCGTGATAACTCCGGAATACTTTCTGTCTGCGTTCTTCGGATACCAGGTTGTGCCTAAAAGCTTGATATCAGGCTCGTCCTCATAGGTGGTGTCGAGTGTCAGCAGGCCGGAATCCATCGCAGGCCCATAGACTGAGAGGGGCTTTATCGAGGAGCCGGTCGGACGCCTTGCGAGCTTGCCCGCCGCGCGGTTCAGACCGCCGGCGGCCTTGTCCGTGCCGACGCCGCCCGTGAGGGCGACTATATCGCCGGTATAGGGATTCTGAATGACTATAGCCGACTGGAGCTGTTTGCCGGAGGCGGAGGGGCGGTCGAAGTTTTCAAGGTTCTGATAGATCGAGTCCACCTTATCCTGGATATCCATATCGATGCAGCTGTAGATGCTGAGTCCGCCGTGGTATAGGAGGAAGTTGGCGTCCCATTCGGAAATCCCTCTCTCCTTCATCAGATAATCGCGGACGTCTCTAATGACCGTATCTACGTAGTATGAGTAGACAGTAACGCCGGTATTAAGAGACTGGCGGAATGGCTGGAAGTGGAGCTCCTCGGCCTTTGCGGCAAGGCAGGTCTCGTGATCGATATATCCGAGCTCCTCCATCTTGCCGAGGATGATCTCCTGCCTGCGCTTGTTGTTCTCTATGGAGACGTATGGGCTGTAGATCGATGGGTTGTTCGTTATGCCCACTATGGAACACATCTCGGCGAGCGTGAGCTTGCTTACATCCTTTCCGAAGTATAGGTCGGCCGCGGCGCCGATACCGTAGCGCCCGTGCCCGAAGTAAACTCTGTTGAGATACGCCTCGATGATATCCTTTTTATCATAGCGCTTCTCAAATTCGATGGCGCGGAAGATCTCCTTCAGCTTTCGCTGGACGGTGGCCTCATCCTCGTTCGTCACGTTCTTTATTAGCTGCTGCGTTATCGTCGAGCCGCCGAAGTTGTTTTTCATACCGACGAACATATTGACGAAGGCGCCCGCCGTTCTGTACCAGTCTACACCGTGGTGGGTATAGAAGCGCTGATCCTCAATTGAGACTACGGCGTGCTCCAGATCGATGGGTATCTCCTCATATGGGACCCAGACTCGGTTTTCCGTGCTCTCGAGGGTGACGAGCTCCTTCCATTGGCCGGAAGACTTGTCCTGATAGTAAATCGTGCTCGAAAGGTTCAGCCTGTACGCCTCGAGCGAGACCTCGAGCTTATCCGAGTCCATCAGATTCGTCTTGATATAAGATACGAAAATAACGGCGAATATCGTCCCCGTAACTATGAGAATGAGCAGCACCGTGCCGATGACCTTAAGAGCGGTCGCAATAAGCCGACCCACTCCGGAGACTCCGGCTCGGGCAGCCTTTTTCAGCATTCGTTTATTCTTGGCTTTCAATCGATTCACCTCGCAAAAAAGCGACTATATACATATATACACCTTAATTATAACACAATGAGTTGTCATAATCAATCAAAATATAAAAGAGAAAAAGGGCGGCCCGCTGTTTGCGGGCCGCCCTGAGCTTTTCGGCATTACTCCGTTACCTGATCAAGGATCTCGGAGGCGTAGGTTATCAGATTGACAACGTCGTCCTTGAGAGTGACGCGAAGCTGCATACCGCCCTTTTCATAGGCGTACTCTGTGCCCTTAACGGTATAGTCCGTGCCGTAAAGGCTCTCCATATCGGCCTTGGTGCTGCCGACTCTCAGACCCTCGGCGGTTGCGACGCGGTCGTCGGTAAGAAAGACGCCCTGGATCTTATCGCCCGCTTCGGAAGGGTAGGTCTTGATCTCAAAGCCGGAGTAGGAATAGGTCTTGTCAATTCCCTCAAAAGCGCAGCTCGCCTCCTCAAAATAGGAGCTTGCCTCGCCGAGAGCTGAGAGAACGGGAGCCATATCGGCGTCGATTACGACCTTAACGCCCTTTGCCTCAAAAACGTAGCCTTCGGTTTTGGCAGAGCCGGTATCGACTGGCTTAGGATCCGTATCGGGCTCAGGGATAACGTGCTCCTCGCCGCCGCCGCAGGCTGAGATAAGCCCCGCGAGTATAACGAGGGAAAGAAGAATTGCAACTATCTTTTTCATTATTTTACCTCTTTGATGATATCATAATATTTTTCCTTAAGCCTTCCGCAATCCTTAACAGAGGACTGCGCAAGAACGTCAAGAACGTCAATAAATCTGCCCTCCGGCAGCCATTCGTCGGCGATAACCGAAAGCTCGGTGCAGCCGAGTATCATGACCTCCGCTCCTCGCGCCCTCATTTCAGAAGCCACCTTCTCGAATTTCTCCCTTTCAACCGGCTTTCCGGCCTTGACGTCGTTATAGATAAGCTCCATAACGAAGCGCTGGGAGGCCGGGGAGGGGTAGATAGCCTCGATCCCGAGCTCGTTTAAAGCGTTTGCGAATATACCGGTCTGAACCGTGCCGTCAGTCGCGAGCACTCCTGCGCGGGAAACGCCCTTTTCGCTTAGATATGAGGTCGTCAGCTTTATGCCGTTAATCACGGGGATAGGAATATTCTCCTGAAGCTCAGCGTGGAAGGCGTGATCAATGCGACCTCCGGGGAGATCGGCGGCTGCACCATCC
>ONTN01000156.1 GCA_900320765.1 uncultured Eubacteriales bacterium | reverse complement strand
AAGCCTGAATTCGGCCATAAGCGTGCCTATTATCTGAGGAGTGCGATATTTATACTCCTCCGTGTCCTTTGTCCTCGGCTCTCCGCTCCGGTCGAGCTCGTCCATAAGAGCCATCGCCGCGTCAAATACTTCGCCTACTGTGGTCATTCGTTATCACCTCTCAAAATCTCAAATAATTCGCTCCCGCCGTCTCGCCCGTCATAAACTCGTCGTAGGTGTAGGCGATCGGCTCGGTGTCGTCCTTGTAAATCTTCTCTTCGGCCTCGACCGCGTAGCTCTGTTGCGGCCTTATGTAGTGCGCGATCGCCAGCGCCATAACGCAGTCGTCATGCGCTCCCGCCTCTGCCTCCGGGTGAAAATTCTCGTTTCGGACAAAGGTCAGCATCTCGAGGAGCGTTGTCTCGTCGGTCACGAGCTCCGGACTCTCGCGTACGACCTTGATAAGCCCGGAAATGATCTCCTGTCTCGTGTTCTTGTCGGTCCGGAAGCCGTAGCTCCGCTTGCGGCGGTGTGTGTACTCGTCCGTCGTCTCGCGGACGTACTGCCTCGGGTAGTGCAGCCTCTCAAGCTCGCGGACCGGATAGGTCGAGAAGTTGACCTCGACGCCGATCAGCGCCGTGTTATAGTACGTGCCGAGGCAATAGATCTGCCTCGCGTAAACGTCCTCGTCGAACGTGTGCCTCAGCGTCGCGACCTGAGCTCCGGTCCGGTTGTCAAGCACCTGCGCAACGAAGCTGTCGCTCCCCTCTCCGGCGGTGTCTCCGCCTATAACGTAGGGCACGAGCTTTACCGGAAGCGCGTAGAGCTTGACGTATCCGTCTGGATCGCTCTCCCATCGAATGTTGGAGATCTCGATGCCGTCGTAATCGTAAGTGAAATACCCCACATCAAGCGGCTTCGGCGCTGTCGAGAGCCGGCGCTGGATAGCCGCCGCATTGAAGACGCTGCGCCCCGTCGTGCCCCATTGACCGAGGCAGTAAACGTCGTAATAGTACTCGTCCGTGTCCTTGTATCCCTCAAGGACTTGTATCTGCTCGGCGTCAAGAAAACGGTTGTCCCGGTAGGTGCTCTCGTGCACTCTCGCCCGGGGCTCCTTGCGGTCGAAAAACCGCTTTTTAAGCCAATGCGTGATAGATACCGGGTTAAAGCTCAGGATGATCTGCTTGTAATAGGCTGTCTTGCCTCTGAGACGTATATCGAGCTGGTTAAAGTCTGCCTCGGTGAGCTCTGACGCCTCCTCGATCCATATCCCCGTGATGTTGTAGATGGATTTGAGCTTCTCGACGTCGTCGAGACCGGCAAATATGATCTCCGAGCCGTTTCCGAGGGATATAAGGAGATCAGACTTGTTGACCTTGTACCCGCTCTCCGGGTAGTGATCGGAGAGCTGGCCTATAAGCTGCTTAAAGCAGCTCTCGCGCAGAGTCTTCTGAACCTTTCGGCACACAAGCCATCTATGCCCCGGCTCGCTCGTCACTCGCTCTAAGACCTTTCGCCCGGCGAATATGCTCTTTCCCGAGCCGCCGCCGCCCTTGAGGACGAGGTAGCGGTGCTGGTCGAAGTAGAGAGACATAAAGGCCGCGTTATTCTCCGCCTTCAGACGCGCGTACCATGCAGCCGTCGAGGTCTGCTTATCCGTCATCGGCGCCGCCTCCGAACTCCTGAGCTATCTCGCGGAGTATGGCTTCTCTTTCGCTCAGCGGCACCGTCGCCGCCGTCAGGCTCTTTGCCGCCCGCTCGCCGAGCTCTATCTCCTTCCGCTCCGAAAGCCCGTAATTCAGTCTTAAATTCGCTTCTATGCCGCGGACGTTCTTCCCGTCGCGGGTTATAAGCTCGTGGAGATTCCAGGCTAAAAGCTTTTCCCGCGTCCTCCCGACGACGTTTTTGAGCTCCGGATCCTCAGCCCATCGACTCCAGGTCGCGCCGTCTATCCCGAGATGGCGGCATATCCCGGAGATCTCCGGCGGGATAACGTACTCGATTATCTTCACCGTCTCGCCTCGGCGGTTTTTCACCGGCACGCGGGTATATACAACGTGTCCCCTCTCGTCTCTCCGCCCGGTGTCAACCTCTTCCGTGGCCTCGATCTCGCGGGTAATGGAGTCAAAGTATTCCTCAAGAGCCTTTTCAAGCCTTGCCGCTGTGTACTTTTTCGGTCTGCCCCGCTTCACAAAATCGCCCCTTTTTCTTTTATTGTAGCAGGTCGACCCCCTCTTGTGCCGTCAACTTTTTCGGGCATAAAAACAGCCGCGAAGCCTTGATTTATAAGGCTTTAGCGGCTCTTTAGCATATTAAAGTCATATTTTGCGGCAAAAACTTTTTTCAGGGCGTATTCCCGCGCGCGCGAAACTGATGGACGCGCGCCCCCGCGCCCCCGTTGCCGTCTTGCATAATTCCATTACCAGCGGTTATAAAAATCCCGTCTCAGCCTGTCGAGCGTCGAGGCTGATATGTGGTGCTTTTCGCAGATGTACGCCCAGTCTCCGAGCGTCGTCATATACTCGCGTAGCGCCGGGGCATATTTGCCTCCGACGCTCTCGCACAGGTTATCTATCTTCTGCCGGACAGCCGGCGGCTGATTCCGGTAACAGAGGCATGAGTAAAAAATCAGCCCCTGCTCACTCGCGCTTTTTCTGACGCTTCTTAATCGTTTGAACTTTTTCAATTCCCGCTCCTCCCGTTATTTCTGCCATTTCAAAACGTATGTATATCCCGTGATTTATGGCGTTCCGCTCGACGGACGCCTCCACGAGCCTGTAGCCCGGATAGAGGTTTTCAAAATGCTCCGCCGCCGTGCCGTCCTCGACCTTCTCGGCGAGCTCCTTGACCTCGTCCATACTGATCTGCCCGTCTATCTCGGCGGGCTCGGGCTTTACGAGGTTGCGCGAGCCTACCCAGCGCTTATAAAATGCCTTGTCCTTGACCGTGTACTTCGATAGGCCGGTAAGTCCGGTATCCGGGTCAAGCTGCAGGCGCTTGGTGTTAGCATAGCCGAGCCCCCAGGCGTCCTCGATCAGATCTCGATCCACGCCTCCAGAGATTATCAGGTGGCAATGGCAGCGGCCTTTCTTCCCGCCGTACTCGATAGCGTATATGTATTTGAGCTCCAGACCGAGCTTGCGGTATAGCCGTCTCAGCCTTTGGAGATAGTTTTTAACGATCCTTTGAGCGTCCTTCTCGTCTTTCGGCTCTTCGCCTGTCCGGAAGGTTACAGTTACGGCATAGTCGCCATGTCCAAAATTGAGATGCACCTCACGGACGAATCTCTTTTCCGCGTTTCGCTGGTTAAGCTTAGCCTGGATAGAGCTTGTCGGTCTGCACTTCCTCCGGCGCTTGCCGGCAGGCTGGTACACGGGATAAATTGCTCCGTCCATATATGCCCCGGTGAAATAGATCTGCTCCCGGTTAAAATATCTCCCCTTGTCCCCGCCCATCGTAAACATGCTCCTTGAGTTAAGATTACATACAAGCCTTTTTCCGCGCGTGCGCGCATACGCGC
>ONTN01000106.1 GCA_900320765.1 uncultured Eubacteriales bacterium | reverse complement strand
GCCGTCCGCCCGCCGACGCCCGTGGTTATCTTATAATAAACGGCCCAGCTCATAGCTTCGGGGTCAGTAAGCTCGTCCGCGTCGGAAAAGGCCGAGAGGTCGGCTCTTTTTGAGGTGTCCGCGCCCATATAGTCCGCAAGGCGGAAAAGCACGGTCGCGAGCTCGCCGCGCGTGACCGGAGCCGAGAGGTCGGAAAAGCCGTCCGCTATGCCCGGTATCTCCGTCCCGGCGAGGGCGTTCGCCGCGCCGATCGTATCGCCAAGCGTCATCAGCTCGTCCGGCGAGAAGTTCACGTCGCTCGTACCCGCGATAAGCCCCTTGTCCGAGACGAAGGCGACGGCGGAATAGTACCAATCCTCGCCCGATACGTCGATAAAGCTCCGGCCGAGCGGGGCTTTATCGCCCCAGGACGCCATCTCGCCGGTGAGCCACTTATGCCGGACGGAAACAAAACGGGTGAAATCCTCCGCCGCGTCAAGCTCGGAAAACTTTGTCCAAAGGACGTTATTCATTTCCCTCGAGGCGGCTATCTCCTGGCAGTAGGACTTAATCGAGCGGAGGTATCTCCCGCTCGCGCCCTCTCCGCCGAGGATGACGCCCTCGATAAGCGGGGTGAGCTCGGTCTCGTATATCTCCCTCACCCGCTCGCGGAACGATGGTATCGCCAGAAGGGCGCTGCCGAGGGGCGATCTTCCCGCGACGTAGAATTCCTGCGAGGAATTCGCGCTTCCGTACCCCGTGTCAAAATCCCAGAGCGGGGCAAAGTAGAGCTTTTCATCTCCCGCCTTTTTTATGATGAAGGTCGAGGAGCGGAAGGCGTCGTTATCGGCGCAGAATTCCATTATCGCGTAAGTGCGCGCAAGGCTCTCAAGGTCGCACAGCTCGCGGTAGTCTCTGCCCGTTGAGGGGTCCGTTCCCCCGTTATAAACGGCGTCCTCAAAGCTCTCATAAAGCCCCATAACGTAGAGCATAGCCTCGTGCGGCACTCGCTCCGGGCTTTTCATCACGACGTACTGCTCCCTCGCAGTTTTGAACCAGTTCTCCTCGGAAAGCGCCCTGTAATCGAGCTCAAGCTCCATAAGGTATCCGCCCGATATGTCCTCCGGCGCCTCGAGCCATTCGGTGAATTTGAAGGCGCTCTCGTCCGTAAAGCTCTTTACTGTGACGCTCCTCATCTCGCTCTCGCCGACCGAGGGGTTTTGCTTTTTTATCTCCGCCTCTAGGTCGCGGATATCGACTCTCCCCTCGCCGACCTCCACTTTCTCTGTGAGAAGGTAGCTTCCGCGGTACTCCCCGTCGTAATAAAGATCTACGGGCTCTGCCATAACGGGGTACGGTACCCCGAGCTCGCGCCCGAGGTCGAGGGTGAGAGAATTATGCACCAGCGTGCCGTCGATGTAATTTGCTAAAAGGAGCCAGGTGTCGCTCGCCTTCTCGCTCTCTCCGGAGTCTAAAAGGTCGCACCTTGCCGAGAGCTTTATTTGATACGGCTTTTTGGGGTAGTTCCACGTTGAATTCCCCCGCCCTTTAAGGCTCTTTATGCCGCCGGCGTAGGCGACGCTGCCGTCGCTCCTTAAAAGGACGGCGGAGCCGCCAGCTCTGTTTTCCTTCGATAGCTCTATCCATTCCCTGTCTCTGTTCTCAGGGTCTCCGCTCGTTATATAAAGGCTTCTGATATTCTCCGACCTCATAACGGTGAATTTTATGTGCCTGTTTCTCTGCACAAAGTAGAGGGTACGGCTCTCGGTGTCCGCGGGGAAAAGCCTCGTGAGGTCGAAGGGCTCACCGCTCTCGATCTCGCGTGTCACCGTCCCGTTACAAAGCGTCGCCTCCCCGCCCCGGAAGCTCAGCCTGAGACTGGTGAGGTCTGCGGAAGACGGCAGGAAGAGGTAATATTCTCCACCGACCTCCTGGATATACACGTCGGTATTCCCCTTCGCCTCCGGGCTCGCCACATAGCCGAAGGCCGGTCTATTGGCGGCGGACGCCGTCGCCGCCGTAATTACGGCGGCGATGACTATGGCGGCAAGGGCCGCAAGCTTCTTTGCCATTCTCAGTCTCCCATGCCTCTCAGCTCGATTATCCTGTCTCTCAGAACGGCGGCATACTCGAACTCCAGCATTCTCGAGGCCTTCGCCATCTCCTTCTCGAGCTTTCTGATGGCCTCCTCCCTCTCTCTTCCCGTAAGCTTCTTCTCTCTTCCCGGTCTTTGAGTCTCAACGGAGGAGGATATCTCGATTATATCGCGTACGTCCTTCTTTATCGTCCTGGGCACAATGCCGTTTTCCTCGTTGAATTTCGCCTGCTTTTCGCGCCTGCGCTCTGTCTCGTCCATGGCGGCCTTCATGCTGGGCGTCACCGTGTCCGCGTAGAGGATAACGAGGCCCTCCGCGTTTCTCGCCGCTCGGCCTATCGTCTGTATAAGGCTCGTCTCGCTTCTAAGGAAGCCCTCCTTGTCCGCGTCGAGTATGGCGACGAGGCTGACCTCCGGAATATCGAGGCCCTCTCTCAGAAGGTTAATGCCCACGAGGGCGTCGAAGTTTCCGAGGCGGAGATCGCGGATTATCTCCATTCTCTCTATCGTATCTATGTCGTGGTGCATATAGCGCACCCTGATGCCCGCCTTTGTGAGATAGGCCGTCAGATCCTCCGCCATCTTCTTCGTAAGCGTGGTGACGAGGGTCCTCTCGCCCTTTTCTGCTCTCAGGTTTATCTCGCCGATGAGGTCGTCTATCTGCCCGGCGACCGGTCTCAGCTCCACCCTCGGGTCTAATAGTCCGGTCGGCCTTATTATCTGCTCCGCCACGAGGCCGGATCTCTCCCTCTCGTATTCTCCCGGCGTGGCGGATACGTAGACCACCTGGTTTATCCTATCCTGGAACTCGTCGAATTTTAACGGCCTGTTGTCAAAGGCCGAGGGCAGGCGGAAGCCGTAGTCCACAAGGCTCTCCTTCCTCGCCCTGTCGCCTCTGTACATCGCTCTGACCTGCGGAAGGGTGACGTGGCTCTCGTCAACGAACATTATGAAATCCTTCGGGAAGTAGTCGAGGAGGGTATAGGGCGCCGAGCCCGGCTCCCTTCCCGAGAGTATGCGGGAGTAGTTCTCTATCCCCGTGCAGTAGCCGAGCTCCTGAAGCATCTCGATATCGTACATCGTGCGCTGGCGTATCCTCTGCGCCTCGATAAGCTTGTCGTGCGCCTTGAACCAGGCCTCTCTCTCCTCCATCTCCCTCTCTATCTCGAAGATGGCGGAATTGAGCTTTTCCCTCGTCGTGACGTAGTGGCTCGCGGGATAGATAGCGACGTGGTTTAGTACCCTCGTCGCCTGTCCGTTCACCGGTGTGAACTCCGATATCCTGTCCACCTCATCACCGAAGAATTCCACCCTAATCGCCTTGTCGTGCGAATAGACCGGGAATATCTCCACGGTATCGCCCCTGACGCGGAACATATTTCGGTCAAAGGCGATATCGTTGCGCTCGTAGCGGATTTCAACGAGCTTCTTTAAGAGCCTGTCCCTGCCGTACTCCATGCCCGTTCTCAGGCTTATAACCATATTCTTATAGTCGATCGGGTCGCCGAGGCCGTAGATGCAGCTTATATCTCGTCGTTTATCGCGGAGTCCTTCTCGATATATGTGTCGGTGTGGGCGATGTACGCCTCCGGCTGATAGTAATCGTAGTAGGAGACGAAGTACTCCACGGCGTTATTCGGAAAAAACTCGCGGAACTCACTGCATAGCTGAGCCGCGAGCGTCTTGTTGTGCGCGAGGACGAGGGTCGGTCTCTGCACTCTCTCGATGACCTTCGCCATCGTATAGGTCTTGCCCGAGCCCGTAACGCCCAAAAGCGTCTCCTCGCTTATCCCATTCTCTATGCCCCACGCGAGCCTGTCGATAGCCTCGGGCTGGTCGCCCGAGGGCTCGTATTCGCTGACTACCTGAAACTTATCCATGCCTTTCCTCCGCGCTTACAGCATGCCGCTGTCGCTCATTGATACGAAATCGTTTTTGGATACGATGATGTGATCCCAGAGGCGGACGCCCACCGCATCAAGGGCGCGCTGTACCTCCTTCGTCGTCTCAAAGTCGGCGGCCGAGCTCAGCGCCACGTTGCTGATATGGTTATGCGCGAGGACGACGAGCTTCGCCTTCAGCTCCTGCGCGATCTCCGCCATCTTCTGCACGTTTATCGTGACCGAGGACTCGTCGCCCCTCTCAAGGAGCCTGAGGTCGAGTGGCTTTCCCTTTTCGTCGAGGCAGAGCATATACGCCATCTCCACCTTCGCCCCCAAAAAGAACGGGAGAAGATACATTCCCGCCTCGTCGGTCGTCCGTATCGCGCCGATATTCACCGCCGTGCTGACGAGGTACTTCTTCGTTATCTGCGGCACGAGCTTTATGAGCGTCGCCGTGTTCTTCCCCACCCCGGGCACGGAGCAGAGCTCGTCTATCGAGGCGCCGAGCACGTTCGTGAGCGAGCCGAAGGTCTCGATAAGCTTCTTCGCAAGGGGGTATACGTCCGCCATCGGTATCGCGTAAAAAAGCAGGAGCTCGAGCGCTCTTGCCTCTGTCATGCTGTCAATGCCCTTATCGCAGAACTGAGCCTTCAGCCTCTCTCTGTGTCCCTCGTGTCCGCCCACGGCTTTTCTCTCCCCTCTCTGCTCTCGTTTGATTACGTTCTGTATAATTTATCTCAAATCTTCGGAAATCGGGAGGTTTCCCCGCCTGCCGCCTCATTCGCGCGTAAAAGCAAAAAGCGAAAATCGTCTCCCTTTTTCCACGTTCCGTCCCATAATTCCGACCTTTTTTATTCTTCCTTTTTCGCCCTTTTTCGACCGCCGAGGTTGACGATAACCCGCCGCGTAACCGCGTCAACAGAGAGTTATTCACATTTTCCACAGGGTTTTCCACAGGCCGAAAATCGAGCCGCGGCGCGGCTTTCCGTCGTTTTTGGAAAATATTGTAATCGGCTCTCAGCGGGCTGCCGCCCCATAAAAAAGCGGTAGCGTGAGTTTACATAAGCTCAATAATCGCGGTTATCGAGGCGGGTTTAAAACTTTTTTTACAAAATCATACGCCGGGCGCGTCTATCTCCATCGTCGCGTAGGCGTTGAGCTCGCTGCCGGCTCTTTTTCCGGCGAGGAATTCGTAGTAGCCCTGGGCGCCGATCATCGCCCCGTTATCCCCGCAGAGCCTGAGCGGCGGCACGAAAAGGCGCTTTCCCTCGGCGGCGCAGGCGGCCTCGAAATCGGCGCGGACTCTCTTGTTCGCGGCGACCCCTCCGGCGACGACTATCTTATCGTATCCGAGCTCTCGCGCCGCCGCCATCGTGCGGGGGACGAGAGCCTCGCTGACCGCCCTCTGGAAGGATGCGGCAAGGCCGGCCCTGTCGATAGTCTCTCCTCTGTCGGCCGCGTTATGCGCTATGTTGACGACTGCCGTCTTGAGGCCGGAGAAGCTCATATCGTATGGATGCCCCTCTATTTTCGCGTTCGGCAGCTTATAGGCCGTATCGTCGCCGCCCTCGGCGAGCTCCTGCATCGGCCTTCCGCCCGGGTAGGGCAGGCCGAGCACCCTCGCCGCCTTGTCGAAGCACTCGCCCGCGGCGTCGTCATGGGTCGAACCGATTATTGACATATCGGTATAGCCCCTCACGTCCACGATTATCGTGTTCCCGCCCGATATGGCAAGGCATAAAAACGGGGGCTCGAGCTCCGGAAAGGCCAAATAGTTTGCCGCGATATGGCCCCTCACATGGTGCACGGGTATAAGCGGCACCCCGAGGGCGAGTGCCGCCGCCTTGGCGAAGTTTACGCCGACGAGGAGGGCTCCGATAAGGCCGGGAGCGTAGGTCACGGCGACGGCGTCTATATCGCATTTTTTAAGCCCCGCCTTCGCTATAGCGGAGTCAGCGAGGCGGGATATTACGGTTATGTGGTTTCTCGAGGCGATCTCAGGCACGACGCCGCCGTAGATAGCGTGCATATCGGCCTGGCTCAGCACCTCGTCCGAAAGCGCCTTCCGCCCGTCGCAAACGACGGCGACAGCGGTCTCGTCGCACGAGGATTCAATAGCTAAAATATTCAAGGGGTAATCATCCTTTGTATATAATCAATCAGTTTATTTTACCACCGCAACACCGTCATTTCAAGCTTTTTCCCCGTTTTTGAGAGAGCCGACATATAAAAACAGCTTCCCCAAAAGGGGAAGCTGCCAAGTTGTGAGGGTGGAACGCGGGCCGTCAGTCTTTCTCGTATGCAGACATTTAGGGATCGTCAGAAATCAAACCGACTTCGTCTGACATCTCATTAATTACAAAAAACTCCTTTGTATTTCTGTAATATGAGAATACTTTCCATAAAACGCCCTCTTTTGCAGGTACATTGAATGTCAAAATATGCTCATTACCCCTGTATACATTAACCTGCGCTCCGGAACATGCTAAAGGCTGAGAAGCGTTACAGTATACTGCATACACATATGCTCCGCCATACTCTCCGTCATACTGTTTGGGGAAGGTAATGAAAGAGCTTCTGTAGCTTTTATCTCCGGATTCGTTGTAGCTCCAATCGTAATGGTATGGGCCGTAATAATGAGCGGTAAGGCCTGAGGGCGCATTGCCCCATGAAAGTACAACCAGAATCTCATCAGAGTTCGTGTTGTTGGTCACACGCATATCAGGAACAGTAACAGATTCATTGCTGACTATCTTAATGTTGAACGACAGGGGTGCATATCGCTCATCATCCTTTATGAGCTCGCCCTTATCATTATATTCGCGATCGTCGATGATTTGTACAGTATATTCTCCCTGGCGCAGCATCGGAGTAGTGTATTTCCCATCCTGATCGGTTGTTAAGGTAAGCTCATCATCATATACCTTAGTCGTATTGTTTAATCCTCTGCGAATTATTAGCTTGAGTCCCTCCACTCCTTTCGCATTACCATTACCAATTATTCTACCGCTTGCCGTTCCGTCGCCGAATTGTTCTTCAACTATAGTTTCGATTGACAGATCGCAATATGTATTGGAATTATCTGTAGCAATTACCGACTGCTTAATCGTAACATATCCTTCCGCTGATACCGTCAAAGTATATGTTCCCTCAGGTATTTTTGAAAAACTGTAGGATCCATTTTTATCTGTAGTAGTTTCCTCTCGGAATTCTATACCCGTTAGGGAAACGCTTGCACCCTCGAGAGGAAAATTATTAGTCAAGTCTGTATCGTCATCTGAAATGGTGATCTTGCCGCATATTTTATACTCTGGAATAATATTTGCCTTTTCAAATGCAGTTTTGATAATCTTAATTTGGTTATCCGACAACTGCATAGTTTGCGCGGCTTTAAGAACGTTTAATCTGACGTTGTAGAAATTGGAATCATTATTATAGCCCAAAACCATAGATTCGTACCATAAACGAGCAAGTACTTCAAGAGGTATTCCGTTTTTATACATCTCATATGCCGTGTGAGATATTATCGTATGATTTGTGTGTACGCCTCCATAATCGTTATCCTGATTTGCATTTTTAGGTTTAACAAACGGTACAAAGTTTGGACTTGAAGTATCAAATACTGACGGCAGGTATCTTTTATCTTCACCATGATAATCAATTAACTTTGCGATATCCCTATGTTCTAAGTGAGTGTTGCTTACTCTGTCCGCGTAAGACCAAATTTGATCGTCTTTTAAATCTTTTTGTAAGCATCCTTTGACTATACATCCGACAATATCTGCATATCCTTCATCAATTGCGCCAGTAGCATTTAAATATGGAATGCCGCCGGTTAAACGGTATAAAACGCCGTGTGTGTACTCATGAGCTGCAACGTCTAGACAGGCTGCATAGGTAGGAGTAGAGCCAATTGAATTATCAAAAAAATAAAAAGAACACGTATTGTTTTCTTTGCAGCACAAGGCGTTATCATTTTTTATAGAAGTGTTTTCATTAATTTTATAATTTGAATGTATATATATCTTAATTTGACCTTGTTCTGCTACGGGATTATAGCCAATCGTATCTATATACCAGTCATACGTTTTTATTAGATTGATATAGGCTGAGATGGCCGTTGAATAATAACCTATGTTTTGTGTGCTATCAATAAATTTATAAGTATCCGATTTAAATATATCGTTTGGATCAGGAATTTTATTATTATTTTCAGTGTTTGTATTATAATTATAAACTAATATATCCCTAGAAATGTCTTGCATGCGATATTGTTTCTTCGAATTATCAAAAGCAATTGGGAAATATTGTTCTTTACCTAACTCATCATTTTGAATAGTAACACCAAACTCTGCAGGAAGAACTCCAGCAACATATTCATCTAAGGAATACGTTCCATATCCAGATACATTTACACCTGTACATTCTGCATAAACTTCTCCAACATTAACACAGGAATTAGACTCACTAGTATTTCCGTCCGAATCATTAGTAGGAAATAACTCATCAAAAAATTCTTTATAATCCCTTACATCTTGCCTATCTAATTCAACATCTGCAAAAATAGTACATGGAAAAAAAAGTAATAACAGAGCTATACACAATAAAATTCTCATCTCTTTCACTTTTTCCACCTCGAAACTATATTTTATTATTCACTTTTCTTCTTCTATATGTTATAAATG
>ONTN01000105.1 GCA_900320765.1 uncultured Eubacteriales bacterium | reverse complement strand
CGTTAACGGCGTATCGAAGACCTGGGCAATGACCGGCTGGAGAGTGGGCTTCTGCGCCGCTAATCCTGAGATCGCAAAGGCGATGTCCAACTATCTCAGCCATTCTACCGGTAACCCCTCGAACGTGGCTCAGTTTGCTGCCGCAGAGGCATATTCAGGCGAGCAGGAGAGCGCGAAGGCAATGCGCGAGGAGTTTATAAAGCGCCGCCGCTATTTCGTCGACAGGGTAAACGCAATGGAGGACGTAAGCTGCCTCGAGCCCGACGGAGCTTTCTATATCTTTATGAACGTGAAAAAGACCTTTGGGAAGACGATTGCCGGCGTTAAAATTGAGTCGAGCGCCGACTTCTGCAAGGCTCTGCTTGAGAAAGGCCTCGTCGCAACCGTTCCGGGCAACGCGTTCGGAGCCGACGGTTACGTCCGCTGGAGCTATGCCACGAGCATGGAGAATATAAAAGAAGGTCTCGACAGACTTGAGAAATTCCTTAAAAGCTGATTGAATTTTAAAGCGCCCTTCGGGGCGCTTTTTTTGTTAACTTGCGCCGCTTAACCGAATAGAAATAAATGAGAATCTATTTGGAGGTGCGATCAAATGAGATGTGGCAGAAACTCGAGTGGCAGCGTTGTCGGGGGAGTTCTCGTTGTCGCAGGGATTTCGATAATTCTGGCTGTGATTTTGCCCTCAAGCTGGTGGTGGCTTATCGTGGGTGTGATCCTTTTGGCTCTTGGCCTGTACGTAATGTGCTGATATTTTGTAATAGCCCGGCACCGCTCCGAATATAGTTTTCTATGAAATCACTATTTCAAGGAGAGATCAGTATGGAGCTTGAGCTTAAATATCAGGAGCTGAATTATAAAAAGCGTGTCCTTTTCAGAAGCTTTACCCGTGAGGAGACCTTTGAGGTAAACCTTTCTGAAACTCAGCCCGACGCCGTCAGGACAATATGCGCCACCGCATCGCCTTATATGAGGACAAAGGACGCGGAAAACGGAAGGATGACAGTCTCCGGCAGCTTTGACGTCTCCGTGCTGTACGCCGCCGACTCAGCACCCGCAATAAGCCGGATCAATTTGACAAGGGACTTTTCCGCGTACGCGGAGTGCGATGAGATAAGCGAGAGCTCTCAGCTCACGGCGGAGATATCAGTCGCCTCAGCTGAGGCAAGGCTGATAAATTCAAGAAAGCTGCACGTTAAGGTCGAGCTTCTCTATACGCTGGCGGCATATGAAAGCGCCTCACTTAGTCTTCCGAGCGGTTTTGCGGATCCGAGCGGAATAGAGTCTATGACAGAGATAACGCGGTTTACAGCTCCGGCCTCGGTAAATGAGAAGACTTTTGCAATAACGGACGAGCAGACGCTAAGCGGCCTTGACGATATTGCCGGAGCGACGCTTTCGTTTTCGGTTGACGATGTGCGCAGGGTAGGCGCTAAGGCTGTCGTCAGAGGGATGGCAAAAACCCGGATCGTTTATACCCAAAACTCGGGCTATATTGCGGCGAAGACCCTTGAGAGCCCGTTTTCTCAGGTCGTCGATCTCGATGAAGAGGCTGAGTATACCGACTTTTTAGTTACGGTTATGGGAACGGGAGCTTACGTGGCAAAGGATCAAAGCGGTGAGAGCGATTCCGTTTCGCTCGAGCTTCACGGCGTAATCCAATGCGTCTCCTATAAAGAATTCGAGGCTGAAACGCTTTGTGACGCCTATTCGCTATCGGGCGATCTTTCTCTCGGAATGTCGAGCGAAACGATTATGAGCTTTTCGGGAACTGAAAAGGCTTCGACGGATTTAAGCTGTGAGTTTAAAACGCCTCAGGACGTCAGGAGCATTGACGCGATACTGGCCTTTCCCGGCCTTTCATCCGTTTCCGGCAGGGAAGACAGGACTGAGCTGACAGTACCCACCAGCGTAACGACGGTTTACAGCTCACAGGCGGAGGAGATTTTCGGCGCCGTCCGGGGAACAAGCGGTCGAAGTGTTCTTTCATCGTCTGACGAAGCGACTTTTTCCGTTATCACCTCATATGCCGATGCGGAGCACGCTGAGTATAACAGAACTGAAGACGGGATAGCCGTGAGGTTTTCGGTAAAGACTCTTCTTGAACGGAGCAATAAGCTTTGCCTTGATTATATATCGTCCGCGAGTCTTGAAAGCTGCGATGAAAACGAGGCGGAGAGACCCTCGCTTATCGCGTATAGAGTACAGGGAAACGACAGCCTTTGGAGCCTTGCCAAGCGGTATAGATCAACTGCGGATTCTATTCTGAGCATAAACGGTTTAAATAATGAGAGTGAGCTTTTTGCCGGGAAGCTGATACTTATAGCGAAAAATTAGGATTAAAGTCTTGCCATAATGGACGATTTGTGCTAAAATTTCTGAGAAACCAAGTTCAGAAGGGAAGAACACATATGTCCGGACACTCCAAATGGCATAATATTCAGAAAACCAAGGGCGCGGCAGACGCAAAAAGAGCTCAGGCTTTTACAAAGATCGCCCGCGAAATGATCGTTGCCGTTAAAGAGGGCGGCAGCGGCGATCCCGCGAACAACTCCCGCCTTGCAACGGTTATAGCGAAGGCCAAGGCCGCTAATATGCCAAACGATAACATAAAGCGTACAATCGAGAAGGCGCTCGGCTCGGGCAACACCGATAACTTTGAGACCGTCACCTACGAAGGCTACGGCCCCGAGGGCGTCGCCGTTATCGTTGACGCAATGACCGATAACCGTAACCGTACCGCGAGCGAGGTCCGCCACCTCTTCGATAAGTACGGCGGAAATATGGGCGCCGCCGGCTGCGTAAGCTGGTCCTTCGATAAGAAGGGCGTCATCGTTATCGACAACGAGGATGAAGACTTTGAAGAGGACGAGGTTATGATGGACGCGCTCGAAGCCGGCGCTGAGGACTTTGCACCCGAAGAAGGCGTATTCGAGGTCTACACAGACCCCGACGGCCTCTCCGAAGTTGCCGCCCAGCTCGAGGGCAAGTATAAGTTCCTCTCAGCTCAGGTCGAGATGGTCCCCCAGAATTACGTTAAGCTTACCGATGAAGAAAACATCAAGAAGTTTGAGAAGATGCTTGACCTTATGGATGATAACGACGATATCCAGAACGTCTGGCACAACTGGGAAGACGCGGAATAAAATAGAGACAGGTTAAAAAATACCTGACGCTTGCGAAAGCACAGGCGGAAATAATGTAAAAAAGCAGCCCAGGGAGTTCCCTGAGCTGCTTTTTTGCCAGCGGGTCTGTAAGCCGGGTTCTGTAATCGACAGCCATCTATCTACGCCCTGAGTTGCCTCAGAGCTCAAGCCACCTCCTCGGGACGGCCGGGCAGGCCTATAGTCCCTCCACGGTGTTGCTCCGGATAGAGTTTACAGCGGGGCCGTGTCTCCACGCCCCGGGTGAGCTCTTACCTCGCCTTTCCACCCTTGCTCCGCAGAAAACTGCGGGGCGGTATATCTCTGTTGCACTTGTCCGGGGGTCGCCCCCGGCGGGTGTTACCCGTTATCCTTGCCCTATGGAGCCCGGACTTTCCTCACGCACAGGGTTTCCCCTTGTGCCCGCGGCTGTCCGACCTGCTGACTGAGGTATTTTAACCGAAATAAAGCTCAATGTCAAATGGAATGATTGAAAAAAAGGGGCATAGGGTATATAATATAAATTTAGAATTGTTTATGAGAGGTGCGTTATGACTCTTTCAGAATACTTGGAAGGACTTCGCGGTAAAAAGGTCGACGTTATCGGTATAGGCGTTTCCAACAGGCCGCTTATCAAGCTTCTGCGTGAGGCGGGAATTTCAGTTACCGCCCGCGATAAGGCCGCAAGAGAAAAGCTTGACTGCGCTGATGAGCTTGAGGCCTCGGGCGTAAAGCTCGTTCTCGGCGAGGGGTATCTAAAGGATATTGAGGGCGACGTGGTTTTTCGCTCGCCCGGAATAAGACCGGACGTTCCCGAGCTTGCCGAGGCCGTCAGGAGGGGAGCCACGCTTACGAGCGAGATGGAGGCTTTTTTCGAGGTTTGCCCCTGCCCGATAATAGCCGTCACCGGCTCGGACGGGAAGACGACAACGACGACTGTTATATCCGAAATTTTGAAAAACGACGGTAAAAAGGTCTGGGTAGGCGGCAACATCGGAACGCCTCTTCTTGACATGGCAGAACTGATGAAGCCCGATGATTACTGCGTCCTTGAGCTCTCGAGCTTTCAGCTTATGACGATTAAAAAGTCTCCGAAAGTCGCCGTAATAACGAACCTTGCGCCCAATCATCTTGACTGGCATACAGGTATGGACGAGTATATTATGGCCAAAACGCATATTTTCTTAAATGATCCTCAGCCGGACAGAGTAGTTCTCAACCTTGATAACGAGATAACGAAAAGCTTTATCCCGTCCGTGAAAGGCGAGTGCCTTGCGTTTTCAAGAAAAAGCGTTCCCGAGAACGGCTTTTATACCGAAAACGGCAGGATTTACTTCGTTAACGGCAGCTCCCGGGAGAAAATAATGCCGACAGACGAGATATTTATCCCCGGAGTCCATAACATAGAAAACTATATGGCCGCGTTTGCCGCCGTATGGAAGCTTGCCTCTGAGGATGCTATGATAAAGACCGCGAAGGAGTTCCGCGGAGTTGAGCACAGGATCGAATTCGTTAGAGAGCTGCACGGAATCAAATTCTATAATGACTCTATTGCCTCAAGCCCGTCGAGAACGACTGCAGGGCTTCGCTCGTTTAAGGATAAGGTGATCCTCATAGCCGGGGGAAAAGACAAGGGCGTGCCCTTTGATTCGCTCGGAGCCGAGATCGTCGATCACGTTAAGAAGCTTATCGTTACGGGCTTCACCGCGGAGAAAATCAAAGCGGCGGCTCTGAACGCGGGCTTTACGGGCGAGCTTATACTTGAGCCGGAGTTCGAGAAGGCGGTCGAGAGCGCGTATAAGGCCGCCGAGAGCGGCGACACGGACACCCTCAAATATTTCGACATCCCCGGGCAGGATCTGGTCTGGCGGATGGTGGAGCCGGGGACGGAGCTTTCCTCCCCCGATTCCGTCATGGCGAAGCTGGCAGCCGACACCGCGCGCCATCAGGGAAAGGAGCCTTTGAAATG
>ONTN01000014.1 GCA_900320765.1 uncultured Eubacteriales bacterium | reverse complement strand
CGCGGCTCAGCTCTCCTCCTGAGGCGACCTTTGATATGCGCCCCGGCGCCTCGCCCGCGTTCGCGCTCATCATAAAGCGCACCTCGTCCCTTCCGTAGGGTCCGAGCTCATCGCCCGCGCCGAGGCTTACGGAGAATACCGCGCCCTTCATTGAGAGAGCCTGTAGCTCTGCCTCTATCCTCTCCGCAAGAGCCTCGCCCGCCGTTCTACGCTTCTCGGTGAGCGTTGCGGCAAGAGCCTCGGCCTTTTTCCTGAGCTTTGCCGTTTCCGCCTCGAGCTCTTCTCGCCTTGCGTCCGAGTTTTCAATGGTACTAAGCTCTTCCTTTGCGTTTTCGAGGAATTCGAGAGCCGCCTCCTCTGAGCCGCCGTATTTTCTCAAAATCCTTTTCAGGGTATCGAGCCTGTCGTCAAGCTCGTCGAGCTCCTCGGGTGAAAAGTCGAGTCCGTCCTTCATATCGCGCAGCTCGTAGGCCGCGTCCTCGCAGGAAAATTTCAGGTCCCTGAGCTTGTCTCTCAGGGCTGAAAAGCCCTCCGAGTATTTAAGCGCGTACTCAACTCCGCCGAGCGCCGCCTCGATAAGGCTCAGCGCCCCGTCGCTCCGCTCTCCGCCGAGCATGGCGGCGGCGGCGTCCGATATTGCGTTTGTCAGCTTTCCCGAGTTTTTGAGGAGAGTTCTTCTCGCGGTCTTCTCATCGAATTCTCCCGGCTTTAAATCCGCGCGCTCAAGCTCGTTTATCTGATAGGTCAGCATATCGAGCCTTCTTGCCTTCTCCGCCTCGTCCACGTTCAGCTCGCTGAGCTCGGATAAGGCCGCCCGGTATTTTGAATACGCCTCGCGGTAAGCCTCAAGCTCAGCCGATAGCCCGCCGAAGGCGTCAAGGTATTCCCTGTGGTATCTCTCGTCCGTGAGTCTCTGTCCTTCGCCCTGGCCGTGGATATCCATAAGCCGGAGGCCGAGCCTTCTAACCGAGGCCGCGGGCACGGGCACACCGTTTACGCGGCAGGAGGACTTTCCGTCCTCGGTTATGCGGCGGGTGAGTATTACCTCGCCCTCCTCCGCCTCAAGGTCAAGCTCACGAAGTATATTTTCAAGCCCGTCCGCGGAGAATGCGGCGGTGACTCTCGCGCTCTTGGCTCCCGTTCTGACGAGCTGGGCGCTCGTTCTCCAGCCGAGGGCGGCCTCGAGCGAATCTATCACGATGGATTTTCCCGCTCCCGTCTCTCCCGTCAGCACGTTAAGGCCGGAGGAAAACTCGATCTCCGCCTTTTCGATAACGGCTATATTCTCAATATTCAGCGTGCGGAGCATAAACTACACCTCATTCCGGCGGAGCCGTTTACATATTTTCCTCGATCATACGGCAGAGCTTTTTCGCGCTCTCCTTTGAGAGCATTGCGATAAACGCCGTATCGTCGCCCGCTATCGTTCCCGCCATATCCTCGATATTCATCTTGTCAAGGGCGCTGCAGGCGGCGGAGGCAAGGCCTGGCAGGGTCTTTATTACGACGATGTTCTCGGCGCAGACGCAGCTTGTAAGGCTCTCCCTGAATATCTTGCGGAGCCTTTCGCTGTTGTTCGGCGCGTCCGCCGCGGGCGAAGCGTAGCGGTAGGTGTCAGAGCCCGTAAGCTCCTTATAGAGTCTCAGCTCCTTGATATCCCTCGACACAGTGGCCTGAGTGCTCTTTACCCCGCGCTCGTTCAGTTCCCTGATAAGGTCGAACTGAGTCTCTATATCCTTTTCTGCGATAATATCAAGTATCGCCCTCTGTCTTATTTCCTTGATCATCGTCTCTCTCCCAGTTTTTCACTTACTCTTTCGTAGAAGCTCTTATCAGAAAGCCTGATTAGCCTTACAGCCCGCTCGGAACGGGAAGCCGTAATTGTATCTCCGCTCTCGAGCCTCAGGGGCTCAGATCCGTCTGTGGAGACATAGGCGATCTTTCTTTTGAGCTCACCTATCTCCGCGGTGACAACCCTCGACGCATTCAGCACGTAGGCCTTCGCCCAAAGCGCATGCGGGCAGATCGGAGTAACGAGTATGCACTCTCCGTCGGGCTCGACGAGAGGGCCGCCCGCGGAAAGGGAATATGCGGTAGATCCCGTTGGAGTCGCAAATATTATCCCGTCGCCCGAAAAGTCGAGCATCCTGCGCCCGTCGCCGAATACCGAGATAGAGATCACTCTTGCCATACCGCCCACGGTCACGTCGTTTAAGGCGCAGTCTGAGAAGACCGTCTCTCCGTTTCTTGAGACCGAGACGTCGAGCATCATCCGTTTTTCGATCGCGTATTCACCCGCGACCATCTTTGCGATAAGGTCGAGCCCGTCCTTTTCAAGCTCGGCCATAAAGCCCTTGTTTCCGAGATTTACACCGAGGATAGGCACGGAATACTGCGAGGCGGCGCGCGCGGCGTGGAGTATAGTTCCGTCGCCGCCGAAGGTAACTACAGCCTCCGCGCCTTTAAGCACCTCGCCGGAAAGCTCGTCGAGGGGGCAGACTGTCGGGGAAGCGCACAGCCCTTCAAGCAGGCGCTTGACCTCATCCGTAACCTTAAGGCCTTTGTCTCTTTTTTCGTTCGGGCACAAAACAACGTTCTTCATACCGTCTTCAACCTCTCGTGCGCCTCGTTTACAACGGCTTCTATGTCGATCTCCTCAGAGCTTTTCCCATCGAGCACAAGGTGCGCCAAAAACTCGATGTTGCCCTCCGGCCCCTTTATCGGCGACCAGGTCACACCCTTTACTGAAAAACCGGAGCTCTCCGCGTTTTGTATAAAGGCTCTAATAACCTCGATATGAGTCTCTTTTTCCCTGACAACGCCCTTCTTCCCGACCTTCTCGCGCCCGGCCTCGAACTGAGGCTTTATGAGCGAATAGACGTCGGCCCCGGGCGTCAGCACGGATGAAAGAGCCGGAAATATAAGAGCGGTGGATATAAAAGATACGTCGATCGTGCCGAGAGACGGCGGCTCAGGGAACATATCCGGCGTTATATATCTGACGTTCGTGCGCTCCATAACGGTAACTCTCTCGTCGTTTCTGAGGCTCCAGGCAAGCTGCCCGTACCCCACGTCCACGGAGTAAACGCGGCGCGCTCCGCGCTGGAGCATAACGTCGGTAAAGCCGCCGGTTGAAGCGCCGCAATCTATGCACACTCTGCCGGAGGGATCGCCCGAGAAGAAGTCGAGCGCACGCTCGAGCTTCAGCCCGCCGCGGCTAACGTATTTCAGCGTTCCGCCCCGCACCTCTATCGATGCGTCCTCGTCGAACGAGGCTCCTGCCTTGTCCGCCCTCTGCCCGTTTACGAACACCTCGCCGGACATAATAACGGCCTTTGCCCTCTCTCTTGAGTCGAAAAAGCCTTTTTCGGTCAGCAAAACGTCAAGCCTTTTTTTCGTCATCTTTACCCCTGTTCTTGACCCTGTCGGGCAATGAATTGTAAATATCCTTCTCAATGCTGCCTGCGTCAAGGCGGTATTCCTCGCGCAGGCGCTTTAATGATCCGTGAGTTACGTAGTTATCGCCCAAATTGCGGAGTATCAGCATTCTCGGGCTCATGCTCGCCTCGGTAAGCCTCGCGGAGAGCTCCATACCGACGCAGCCGGGAAATACGCACTCCTCCACCACCATAAGCCTGCCGGTCTTCCGGACAGACTCGAACACGGCCTCAAAGTCTATCGGCTTTATCGTTCCGAGCTTCAGAACGTCTACAGTTATACTCTTCTCCCTCAGCGCGTCCGCGGCTGCGAGCACGTCGTTTACCGTCTCCCCGTAGGTAACGACGGTGAAATCCTCGCCCTCTCTGAGAAGCCTCGAGGCGTCGGTTCCTCCGTCCTTATACGCTCCCTCTCCGCCGCGCGGATATCTGACGGCGACGGGGCCGCTCATCTCGTTTACGGCGTAGGACAGCATATCGCGGAGCTCCTGAAAGCTCGCGGGAGAATAGACAGTCATACCCGGCACGCTGCGAAGGTAGCTCACGTCAAAAATTCCCTGATGCGTCTCCCCGTCCTCTCCGACGATTCCGGCTCTGTCTACGGCTAAAACCACGTGTTCGCCTAATATGCCTATATCGTGCAGGAGCATATCGTAGCCCCTCTGCATAAAGGTAGAGTATATCGCAACGACCGGCGTTTTTCCCTGCTGCGCCATTCCGGCGGCCATGCTGAGAGCGTGCTCCTCGCATATCCCCACGTCGTAAAACCTCGAGGGGTATTTCTTTGAAAACTCAACGAGACCGGTTCCCGGAGCCATCGCCGCCGTTATCGCGGCGACGTTTTTATTCTCCTCGCCCAGCTTCACCATCTCTTCGCCGAACACTGAAGAAAACGAGGGCTCGGCCTCATCCCTAACGCCCGTAGCCGGGTCAAACTTTCCGACCCCATGATAGAGGTAGGGATTCTCCTCAGCCTTCTGATAGCCCTTGCCTTTTTTCGTGATAGCGTGGACGACGGTGGGACAGCCGAGATCACGGGCAAGCTCGAGAACGTTCACAAGCTCCGGTATATCGTGGCCGTCGACCGGCCCGAGATAGGTAAAGCCAAGGTCCTCGAACATTTCGCATTTCAGTATCCTGCGCTTTAAGGATTCCTTGAGCTTATGGTTGAAGCGGTATACGAACTTGCCGCCCGGTATCGCGTTAAGCACATTTCGGTAGAATTTTTTAAATTTCCGGTATCCCCTTCTAAGTCGAAGGCGGCTTAAATACTTCGCCATACCGCCCACGTTCCTGTCGATGCTTATACCGTTGTCGTTTAAGATAACGATGAGCGGCTCACGGCTCACTCCGGCGTCGCAGAGTCCCTCATAGCTGAGGCCGCCAGTCATTGCCCCGTCGCCCACGAGGGCGATAACGGAATAGTTATCCCCGTCCATCGTTCTCGCTCTCGCCATACCGAGAGCTTCCGAGACGGCCGCTGACGCGTGGCCGGCAATGAAAGCGTCGTGCACGCTCTCGGAGGGCTTCGGAAAACCGGAAAGCCCACCGTACTGACGCAGGGTATCGAAGTCCCCTCGCCTTCCGGTGAGCAGCTTATGGATATAGCTCTGATGTCCGACGTCAAAGACAAGCCTGTCCCTCGAGGTATCGAACACCCTGTGTATCGCTATCGTAAGCTCCACCGCGCCGAGGTTTGCCGAGAGGTGACCGCCCGTTTTGGCGACCGCCCGAACAACATATTCCCTCAGCTCGGCGGCTAATTTTTCAAGCTCCTCCTCCGGGAGATCCTTAACGTCCCAGGGGGAGCGGATATTGTCAAGTAGACTCATTTTTCGACCTTGTTTCTGCTTTTTCTGTTATTTCCGGACTTTGCCGGGTGAAATACCGAAATGATCTTTCCCGCGATGAGAACGATCTTAGTATCCGAATTTATCGCCGCCGTCTTTCCGAGCGCCTTGCCGCCGATGGTGAGCCCGGCGACGAGCCCCGTTACACAGAGCTGGGTGAGCACTCCGGAGACGGAAATGTCGTGCGTAAGATTTCCGGCTATGACGGCGGCCGTCGCGCCGGAGACGATGCCCGAGATATCGCCCACCACATCGTTGCAGATGCTGGAGACCTTCTCCGCGCTTTTCACGAGATTGAGAGCCTCGCGGGCGCCCTTCTCCTTATGCGACGCCATTGAGTGGAACGGCGCCTCCCTCGCGCTCGTCACGGCGACCCCGAGCATATCGAAAACAATTCCGAGGAGGATGAAGAGAGCGAGCAGGAGAAACGCGATAACGTACCCCGCCCCGTCAAGTATCTCTGATGATACGAGAGAGAAGACCATAGAGGTCACGATACTTATAAGGGTTATCGAGATTATCCAGCGAAAATTCGTTTTATGCTTCATATCGACCCTTCTGAATAAAAAAAGAGGAGGCACGGAAAGTAAATCTTACGGCTTAGGTCGGGCTGGATTTCCCCTCAGGCTGCCCCTCGTTGCCGATGAGGCGGTTTCCCTTTAAAGCCTGATCCGCCGCGTTGCCGACGGCGTTGCCCGATTGCCACTTAGTCCGCACTGCAATCCTTTCCGTGCCCGTCCGGTTATCCGGACGACAGCCTAGGTGTTTTCCACGGCGAAACGAACCATCTCTTTAGCCTCTTTTGCAGGAAATATTTCAGGGGGATATCGCCCGGTTCCCTGGCCGGGGAAACGGGCGCGTGGCTCTCCCATCCGCAGATCCCACTCAAGGCAGGCTACGCTGCACACAGCACTCGGTAAAAAAATTGCCTTTGTAACGCACCGCATTGCAGGTTCATCCCCGGTCCGTAAAAGGATCGATTACCGCTAAGGGAGTACGTCCTTCCACAGAGTCGGGTCTCCACACCCATTGGGTCGGGGTCCCAATGCCATTCGGGGCCGCCCAATAAGATGCAGGCTAAGCCGGGGCTCCGGCTAAGACCTCCCTCCAGCACCCACCCGGAACTGGGCGTTCCAAGCAGACACAAGAGGCTTCATAGATATGCCCTTTAAAGGATTTTTAGGCCCTTCCTTGGAGATGGCAGCTTCGACTAAGGATACTGCTCCGTCGTGAATATTCATTATATACAATCTATATTCATTTTTCAAGAGCTTCTTTTTTCAAGCTCGTCCGCAAGCTCCAAAAGGAACGAGGTGTCACCCGCCCAGCTCGCTTTTCTGAGAGCCGCCTTTGCCCTTTCCGTGTATTCTCTCACGAGGTCGGCGCATTTTTCCGCGCCGAGGAGAGACATATAGGTCGCTTTTCCGTTCGCAAGGTCGCTGCCCACGGGCTTTCCGAGCTCGGAATCGGTGCTCATAGCGTCGAGCATATCGTCCTTTATCTGAAAAGCGCGGCCGAGATTGAGAGCGTACTCCTCCGCCGCCGAAACGCAGTCCGGGCAAACGTCCCTGTTTCCCATTGCGGCAAGCACGCCGAGGACGCAGGCGGCTCTTAGAAGAGCCCCGGTCTTCAAGTCGTTTATACGGAGCAGGGTCTCAGCCGTCCTCTCAGATTCGGGAATAGTGGTATCCCCGTACTGGCCGAGGCACATACCGCGCTCTCCGGCTGCCTCGGCAAAATAGCGCACAGCCTCAAGTCCGGCCTCCGGCCTTGAAAACTTAAGCCCGGCCTCGGACGCAGTTCTGAACGCCGCCGACTGGAGAGCGTCGCCCGCCAGAATCGCCGTGCACTCGCCGAAAACCTTGTGGTTCGTCGGCTTCCCGCGCCTTAAGTCGTCGTTATCCATTGCCGGAAGGTCGTCGTGTATGAGCGAATAGGTGTGCAGCATTTCAAGGGCACAGCCGAGGCTCATAGCCTCCTCCGCCCTGCCGCCCGCCGCCTCGCAGAACTTTACCGTCAGCACGGGGCGCACTCTTTTCCCGCCGGCAAGGAGGCTGTAGCTCATAGCCTCCTCAAGACCCGGTAGAGCAAATTCTTTTTTTAGTGCCTCTTCAATGAGGGCTCTCGCCCCGTCGTATTCCTCTCTGAAGCTCATATCATTCTATCGTCTCGAAGGGAAGCTCGACGGGCTCGCCGTCCTCGCCCTTCTGCAGCTTTACCACTCTCTGCTCAGCCTCGTTTAAAAGCGTGCCGCAGCTTTTAATAAGCGCGGTGCCCTCCTCGAAAAGTGAGAGCGCCTCCTCAAGCGGCCTGTCGCCCTTTTCAAGTGCGCGGACTATCTCCTCTATTCTCGCCATCTGTTGCTCAAACGAGAGCTTTTTCTTAGTTTCTGCCATTCCTGCTTCCTCATTTCACAATGCATTCTACGGTATCATCCCGGAGCTTGAGGCTTATCTCGTCCCCGCTCCGTACGTCGCTCTTTTCCCTTATCACCCTGCCGTCCTCTCTTCGGGCTATGGCGTAGCCCCTGCCGAGCACCTTGAGCGGGCTCAGAGCGTCGAGCTTTCCTGCAAACTCCGCGTATTTCCTCCGCTCTGAGTGGAGCATCGAGGAAGCGGCGGCGGCGAGCCTCGTTTTAAGATGATCTATGCGCAGTCTCCTGTCCTCAACGAGGTTTTTGGGATCCTGCAGCACCCGCTTTTCCTCAAGAGATTTAAGCCGCGACTTCATCGAGGCGAGCTCGTTTGCCACGGCGGCAAAGCTTCGCATTCCGGCGGAATCGAGATACTCAATGAGTTCTGATACGTCAGGCGCGCAGAGCTCTGCCCCGTTCGACGGGGTCGCCGCTCTGAGATCGGCCACGAAGTCCGAAATGGTGACGTCCGGCTCGTGACCTACGGCGGAGATCACCGGAGTGCCGCAGTCGTATATCGCGCGGGCGACTCTCTCATCGTTAAAGCACCATAAATCCTCCATGCTGCCGCCGCCGCGGCCTACGATCAGCACGTCCGCAATATTATGGCGGTCGGCGTACCTTATCGCACCGGCTATCTCGGGCGGCGCCTCGACGCCCTGAACCCTCACGGGCAGAAGGAGTATCTTTGCGACAGGCCAGCGCTTTCTCAAAACGCGGATTATATCGTGGACGGCGGCTCCGGCGGAGCTTGTGACGACGCCGACGCGCATCGGATAGCGCGGAATCGGCTTCTTATGCTCCTTATCGAAGAGCCCCTCCTTCAGGAGCTTTTCCTTCAGCTGCTCAAAGGCGATTGCAAGGTCTCCCACTCCGTCCGGCGTAAGCGTGGAGGCGTAGAGCTGATAGGCTCCGTCCCTCGTATATACGGCGACTCTGCCCGTGCAGATGACCTTCATCCCGCTCTCAGGCCTGAACCTGAGCCCGGAGGCAGAGCCGCGGAACATCACGCAGCGGATAGCGCTCTCCTCGTCCTTTATGGAAAAGTAGTGATGCCCCGAGGGGTACACCTTGTAGTTCGAGAGCTCGCCTCGGACGGCGACGTTTGAAAGAAACCTGTCGGACTCGACGAGGCCCTTGACGTATTCATTAAGCTGGGTAACGGACAGTATTCTATCATCCATTTTCCGCTATGCTCCTGTAGGTAAGTATCGCCGCTCCCATGGCGTTATCCGTTGAATATCTCGGCTCGGCGAAAATACCCTCCGGCGTCAGCTCGCGCAGAAGCGAATTTGAAGCGACGCCGCCGGAGAAAAGAACGGGCAGATCCCCGTAGATCTTCTTCGCGTTCTCTGTCACCCTTCCTACCGTCCATATCATCGAGGCGAGGGTAAAATACGCCGCGTTCTCCTTCGAGGCGCCGGAATCAATGAGGGCGTGCATTTTGTGCTCAACGCCTGAGAGGGAAAAATGCGTTCCGTTTATCTTCGGCTTGTAAAGGTCCTTTACACTTGCGGCTTTGGAAAGCGCGTCAAGCTCGCGCCCAGACGGGAACTGAAGGCCGAGAGCCTGACCGGCCCTGTCTATAAGCTGGCCGGCGGACACATCGTCCGTTCCGCCGATTATCTCGCATCTTACCGCTATTCCCTCCGGACGGACGTACAATAGCTCGGTAGTCCCGCCCGAAAGGTGCCACGCAAGGTGCTCCCTTTCCAAAAGGTCCATTCTCCCCGCGGACCAGGCCGCCGCCGCGATATGCCCCTGCTGATGGGAAAAGCCGAAATACGGCACTCCGAGAGCGGAAGCCGCGGTCTTTGCCGAGCACACTCCCGCAAGGAAGCATGGCATATAGCTGTTCTCAGTCTCCCTCGGCTTCTCGGAAGCTCCCACGGCTGCTATTTCACCGAGGTCACCGAGCGCCGCTATGATATCCGGCAGGCGTTTAACGTGAGAAAAGAGCGCCTCAGACTGGCGAAGGCCCAGTTCCCCGAGCTTTACGTCCAACAGGCGCCCTGAATTTTCTCCCTTATTGCCATCGAACCATGCCGCCGAGGTAGTGTAGTTTGAAGTATCGAAGGCTAAGGCTTTCACAGTCCCTCCAGCTCCTCTCTGACAAAGGAACCGAGAATCCCGTTTACGAAAGCGACGGTCTCCGGCACATCGTATTTCTTCGCGATCTCGACCGCCTCGTTTATCGAGGCTCCGTTCGGTATCTCAGGCATATACATAGTCTCGAACATGGAGACCTTCATTACCGCGAGGGCCGTTCTGGAAATTCTCCCGAAGCTCCACCCCTTTGAGTATTTGGCGACGTAACCGTCGAGCTCCGCGTTATGCGCGCCGACGCCCCTTATCACCGTCTCGATGTAATCCTTCTGATCCCCGTCCGGATATTCCGAAAAAAGGCTGTCCTCCTCCATAAGTGAATCGTAATGCTCCCTGTCGAAGAAGTTTTCAAGCACTTCCTCGGCGGTGCATTCCCTCGCGGAGATTTCGAAGGCGAGCCTTACTGCTATTTCTCTTGCTGTTGAGCGGTTCATATTCCCTCCGAGCTTACAGCTGAACGCCGAGTATCTGAACGTTTATTTCGCTGACCTTCGCGCCGGTCACACCCTCAAGGGCGGACTTGACGGCGTCCTGCACGGCGGTGCCGACCTTGTGCACGGCGGCGTTTCTCTTCACCACTATGCCGAGCTCAACGGCTACGTCCTCGCCGTTATTTATAACGCGGACGCCGCGAGAAGCGGGCTTCTTGCCCCAGATCTCGCCGTTGTCGCGGCCGAGTGAGGCAACTCCGTCAACGTCCCTTGCAGCGTTTGCCGCGACGGAGGCGATAACGTCCTCCGAGATATTGATATTGCCCTTGTCGCCGGGCAGGGTGTAGTATTCCTTGTTGTCAGCCATTTTTATCACTCCATACGATAGTTTATTAGAAAAATCCATAAGCTTCCATTATTAGTCAGCATTATAACACAGGAAGCGCAAAAAAGGAAGAGGGAATAACGGAGTTTTTGAATATATGACTTGAGAGCCCGCCGAAGCGGGCTCTCATTTGAAGATCATCAATATTCAACTACGCTTGCCCAGCTAAGAAGGAACTCGCGCTCCTCGGGGTTTCCCTTTACGGACTGGGAGGCGGCGACTATCGGCATCCACTTCTGAACGTAGGGCTTTGCCGTGCGGCTTCTGAGGCAGAACTTATCGAGGTACTTCTCGGCAAGCTCAAACTTCTCCGCGAGGTAGAAAAGCAGGTACGTTCTCGCTGCGTCGGCGGAGGCGTTTCCCTGTGTTGCGTGGCTCCAGTCGATGATGAACATCTCGCCGTCCGGCCTTACGATGATGTTGGAGGGGTTAAAGTCGCCGTGGCAGAGCTTTGCGTGGGTCGGAAGCCCGTTTAAGCGCATCTCAAGGTCGTACCTCGTGGTATCGTCGAGATCGGCCTCCTTCAGCTTTCGAGCCATCTTGTCCTTAAGCTTTCCGAGGCTCGGGCATCTCTCGGCGTGCATTTTGAGCTGGAGATCGATAAAGGCATTCAGGTACTCATCCAGCTTATCGGGGTTTTCCTCCATAAGCTGGGCGAGGGTCTTTCCCTCGATAAAATCGTACTCTATCGCCCATCGCCCGTCGATCGTGGTAACTCCGCGAAGGCGGGGGATGTTCAGCCCCGTCTCCTCTACCCTCGCCTGATTGAGGGCCTCGTTCAGAATATCGGCCTTGGAAAAGCTCTCGTCAAAGGTCTTGATGCAGCGGTCTCCGTCGCGGTAAACTGTCTTTCTCGGTCTCTCTGCGATAATAACCATTTTACACCTCCGTATGCTTTCCGTAATACGCGTTAAGGTACATCTGCTTAAGCTCGCTCATAAGCGGATAGCGGGGGTTCGCCCCGGTGCACTGATCGTCGAAGGCCTTTTCGGTCATCTCGTCAAGTGTCGCGAGGAAGGCCTCCTCGGTCACTCCGTAATCGGCGATCGTCTTCTTTATTCCGACTCTCTCCTTGAGCTCGTCTATCGCCTTAATAAGGTTTTCAAGCTTCTCTGAATCGTCCTTTCCCCCGAGTCCGAGATAGTCGGCGACCTCGGCGTACCTCGCGAGGGTGTGCGGGTGGTCGTACTGCGGGAAGGTGCCCATCTTTGTCGGCACCTCGGCCGCGTTGAAGCGGAGCACCTCGTCGATGAGGAGGGCGTTCGCTATACCGTGAGCTATATGGTGGAAGGCTCCGAGCTTGTGCGCCATGGAGTGGCATACGCCGAGGAAGGCGTTCGCGAACGCCATACCGGCGAGGGTGGCGGCTGAGGCCATCTTCTCCCTCGCTACGGCGTCGGTAAGTCCGTTGTCATAGGCTCTCGGCAGGTACTCGAAGATAACCTTCAGGGCTCTTAAGGCAAGGCCGTCGGTATAGTCGGTCGCCATCATGCTGGCGTAGGCCTCGAGGGCGTGGGTAACGGCGTCGATACCGGAGGCGGCCGTAAGCCCCTTCGGCGCCGTCATATGCATATCAGCGTCGATTATCGCCATATCGGGCATGAGCTCGTAGTCCGCGAGGGGGTATTTAACTCCGCTCTCCTCGTCGGTGATGACGGCGAAGGGCGTTACCTCGCTTCCGGTGCCGGCCGAGGTGGAGATTGCGACGAAATACGCCTTATCGCCCATGTGCGGGAAGGTGTAGATCCTCTTTCTGATATCGGAGAAGCGCATAGCCATATCGGCGAAGTCGACCTCCGGATGCTCATAGAGCACCCACATTATCTTGCCCGCGTCCATAGCCGAGCCGCCGCCGAATGCGATTATCACGTCCGGCTCAAATGAGGCCATGAGCTTCGCGCCCTCCTTCGCGCAGCGAAGGGTGGGGTCTGGCTCCACGTTATAGAAAGTCGTGTGGATTATTCCGAGCTCATCGAGCTTATCGGTTATGGGCTTCGTATAGCCCGCCTTGTAAAGGAAGCTGTCGGTAACGATGAACGCCTTTTTCTTGCCGAGGACCTTGCCCAGCTCATCAAGGGCTACGGGCAGGCAGCCCTTCTTGAAGTAGACCTTATCGGGCGCGCGGAACCAAAGCATATTCTCTCTCCTCTCGGCTACCGTCTTGATATTAACGAGGTGCTTTACGCCCACGTTCTCGCTCACGCTGTTTCCGCCCCAGCTTCCGCAGCCGAGGGTGAGCGACGGGGTGAGCCTGAAGTTATAAAGATCGCCTATGCCGCCCTGGCTCGCCGGGGTGTTTACCAGCACGCGGCAGGTCTTCATCCTCGAATAAAACTCCTTGAGGTGATCGGGCTCTGAAAGCTCGTTTATATAGATGGAGGAGGTATGTCCGAAGCCTCCGTCGGCGATGAGCCGCTCCGCCTTCTGAACGGCGTCTCCGAAGCTCTTCGCCCTGTACATGGCGAGCACGGGGCTCAGCTTCTCATGGGCGAAGGCCTCGCTGAGCTCTACGGACTCCACCTCGCCGATGAGTATCTTCGCGCTCTCGGGCACGCTGACGCCGGCAAGCTCCGCGATCCTGTGCGCCTTTTGGCCGACGATCTTCGCGTTCACCGTGCCGTTCACAATGATGACCTTGCGTACCTTCTCGGTCTCCTCCGGGCTGAGGAAGAAGCAGCCGCGGGCAGCAAACTCCGCCTTGACCTTATCGTAGACCCCGTCGAGCACTATGCAGCTCTGCTCAGAGGCGCAGATCATACCGTTATCGAAGGTTTTTGAGTGTATAATGCTGTTTACCGCAAGGGTAATGTCGGCGCTCTCGGTGATTATCGCGGGGGTGTTTCCGGCTCCGACGCCGACGGCGGGGGTGCCGCTCGAATAGGCGGCGTTCACCATTCCGGGGCCGCCCGTCGCGAGAATGAGATCGGCCTCGCGCATAAGCGCGTTCGTAAGCTCAAGGCTGGGAACGTCTATCCAGCCGATGATATCCTCGGGGGCCCCGGCAGCTACGGCGGCCTCGAGCACAAGCTTTGCCGCGGCTATCGTGGACTTCTTTGCCCTCGGATGCGGGCTGATGATTATACCGTTCCTTGTCTTTAAGGAAACGAGGGTCTTAAATATCGCCGTGCTCGTGGGGTTCGTCGTCGGGATCACGGCGGCGATGACGCCGACAGGCTCGGCTATCTTCTTTATGCCGTAGGCCTTATCATCTTCTATAACGCCGCAGGTCTTCGCGTCCCTGTAAGCGTTATAGATATACTCGGAGGCAAAGTGGTTTTTGATTACCTTGTCCTCGACTACGCCCATGCCGGTCTCCTCCACCGCCATCTTCGCAAGCGGTATCCTCGCGCGATTGGCGGCCACGGCCGCGGCCTTGAATATCTTATCTACCTCTTCCTGAGAATAGGAGGCGAACTTGCGCTCCGCCGCCCTCACCCTTTCAAGAAGGGCCTCGAAGCTCTCGGCTCCGTCTACGATGGGGTATTTCTTTTTTTCCATAAGCTCATACTCCTTTGAGCGGCTGATTATGGCATGTTTCCGCTCATTGTTATTATTTTAACACGATCGTGCCGGATTACAAGGTGATTGTTGACGATTTTTCGCTCTCACTTTCTCTTTAATAATGCAAATTGCCAAAGTGCGGCGCTGCACTTGCTTTTTTTCCCGCTCAGGATTATAATTGAGCGCGTAAGTCAGGAGGAGAGATATGATAGCAAATTACCACACTCACACTCCCCGCTGCGGCCACGCGGTCGGCTCGGAGCGGGAATACATAGAGAGGGCGATCGAGGGCGGGATAGAGATCCTCGGCTTCTCGGATCACGCGCCCTACCGCTTTGACAGGCCGGGAAAATATCCCGGCGTCCGTATGGAGCCCGAAATGCTTCCGGACTACGCGGAGACGTTTTTTACACTTAGAAATGAGTACGCCGGAAGGATAGAGCTCCACCTCGGCGTCGAGGCCGAGTATTACCCCCTGTACTTCTCCTCCCTCGTCGATGATCTCAGGGCAAACGGAGTTGAATATATGATCCTCGGCCAGCACTTTCTCGGAAACGAGATCGGAGAGCCGGGCTCAATGGCGGCGACTACTGATCCCGCAGTTCTGGACAGATACGTTTCGCAGGTGATTGAGGGGATCGAGACCGGTCTCTTCTCATACATCGCTCACCCGGACGTCCTCCGCTTTGAGGGCGATCCCGCCGAATACGACCGCGGCTGCCGCCGCATCTGCGTAAGGGCGAGGGAGCTCGGCATACCGCTCGAGATAAACCTTCTCGGGCTGAAAAACGGAAGGCACTATCCGAACGAGAGCTTCTGGCGCATTGCCGGAGAGGAGGGCAATGCCGTTATCCTCGGCTCTGACGCCCACCGCCCGGAGGACGTCTGGGTGCCGGAAACAGAGCTTTCCGCCCTCTCCCTCGTAAACAAATACTCGCTACATCTTATTGATAAAGTAGAGCTCAGGCGCATTTGACCCGCGTCCGAGCTCTTGTCATATCAATAGTTCTCTTCCCTCAACTCGAAGTAGGACTGGGGATGGGCGCAGACGGGGCACACCTCGGGGGCTTCTTCGCCCACGACGATATGACCGCAGTTGCGGCACTCCCACACCTTGACGCTGCTCTTTTTGAAGACCTCCTGCATCTCGATGTTCTTTAAAAGGGCGCGGTAACGCTCCTCGTGATGCCTCTCGATCTCCGCAACGCCTCTGAACTTCGCGGCAAGCTCGGGGAAGCCCTCGGCCTCCGCCGTCTTCGCAAAGCCCTCGTACATATCGGTCCACTCGTAGTTCTCTCCGCCGGCGGCGGCCTCAAGGTTCTGGGCGGTGTTCCCTATCCCCTCGAGCTCCTTGAACCAAAGCTTGGCGTGCTCCTTCTCGTTTTCCGCCGTTTTGAGGAAGAGGGCGGCTATCTGCTCATAGCCCTCCTTCTTCGCCTTCGAGGCAAAGTAGGTGTATTTGTTCCTCGCCTGGGATTCGCCGGCAAACGCCGTCTCGAGATTCTTCTCGGTCTGTGTTCCGGAATATTTGTTGGTTGACATAACGTTACCTCCGCTTGTATATTTCCTATGTTAAGGATTTTACTATATTCTGTCATTCTGCGCAAGAAAAAAGTTTTCATAAATTATATTATTATCTTTTTGCACAAAAATAACCTTCAGTTTTTCGGCATTATTGACCCCGGAGTTTTTAAGGTGTTTTATTGAATTTTGGCTTTATTTGTTGTATCCTGTCT
>ONTN01000151.1 GCA_900320765.1 uncultured Eubacteriales bacterium | reverse complement strand
GGTCGAGGGCCGCTGTGTGCTCATCGAGCAGCAAAAGCTTCGGCGCGTTGAAGGTCGCCATCATAAGTGTAAGCGCCTGGCGCTGACCGCCGGAGAGAAGTCCGACCGGCTGCTGCATCCTGTCCTCAAGGCCCATACCGAGAAGGGCAAGTCTATCGCGAAACTCCTCTTTTTCAGCCTTTTTCACCATAGAAAGCCAGCCGCCCTTCCCCGCCGCGAGGGCGAGGTTTTCCTCGATAGTCATCCCCGGGGCGCTGCCGCGCATCGGATCCTGGAAAAGTCTGCCGATGTCCTTGGCCCGCTTATGCTCTGGCTTTAGAGTAATATCCTCGCCGTCGAGGATTATAGATCCCGAATCCGTAAAGAATTCACCGGCAATGGCGCCCATGATCGTGCTTTTTCCCGCTCCGTTCGCCCCGATGATCGAGACAAAGTCGCCGCGGTTTATGTGCAGGGTCACGTCGTAAAGGGCTGTCTTTGCGTTCACCGTTCCGGGGTTGAAGGTCTTGGTAACGTGATTGAGCTTCAGCATTGCTCCGCCTCCTTCTCCGCCTTTTGCATGGTCTTCTTATGCAGCATACGGCGCTTGAAGTCCGGGAAGCGGCTCTTGAGATAGGGCGCGGAAATCGCGATTATGACGATGACTGAGGAGACAAGCTTCAGCATAAAGGCCGGCATATTGAACCTCAGCGCGATGGCGTACACAAGGCGGAATATGAACGCGCCGAGCACAGCGCCGATTGCTCTTGCGGTTATACCTCCCTTTTTTCCGGCAAATATGCCGCCGATGAGCAGCGAGGCGAGGGCTACAGTGACCATACCGGAGCCGATATCGATATTGACGGACTTCTGCGACTGGGCGAGAAGGCAGCCCGAAAGCGCCGTAAAGCTGTTTGATACGCAGAGTCCGACGATCGTCGTAAACGTGGTATTTATGGAGCTTGAGCGCACCATGTCGGGGTTATTACCCGTTGCCCTTATCGCAAGGCCGAGCTTTGTCCTTAAAAATACTGACAGGAACGCGGTCACGAGAGCGACGGCGATAACGGCGACGATGAGCTTGAAATACGGCGCGAGGAAGGTATTTTCCGTGAGTGACTTCACAGCGGTAAAGACAGTCTCCGTCTTGTTCATACTGAGAAGCGAGGAGCCGCCCATAATGCCTATCGTGACCGAGTAAAGCCCTGTATTGACGATGATCCCTGAGAGAAGGCTGTTTATGCCCATCTTCGTCTGCAAAAGCGCGGTGACGAAGCCTGATATCACTCCGGCGAGCATAGCCGCGGGTATGGATAAAAGCGGATGCCCGGCTATCGCCACCACGGCCCCGACGGCCGCTCCCAAAGTGAAGCAGCCGTCGGTCGAGAGGTCGCAGACGTTAAGCATCGAATAGCTCAGAAACAAGGCGAGCACGGTGAGCGAGCTTATGAGCCCGAGCTCAAGCGCCGTCTGTACAATTCCGGGAAATGACGCAAGCGACATAGTACGTTCTCCTTAAAGGTCGGAAAAGCTCTCCGCGGTGGTGATGGGCTGCACCTTGGTGCAGTAGGGGGCGAAAGCGGCAGCGACGGTGTCGTAGTCAAGGCCGAGGGCGGCGCAGGTCTCGGTATTTATCGTAGCCGTGCCGTTATCGAAGGTCTTTACTGCGAGGGTGGATATATCCTTGCCGTTTACGAGCACGTCGGCAACCATATTCGCGGTCTCGACGCCGAGGTTCGCGTAGTCGACGCCGTAGCCGAGGAAGGCACCGTTAAGGGCGAAGCTGTCAGCTCCGGTGTAGTGCGGGATGCCCGCCTGGGCAAGCATCTCGTAGATCGCAAGCTCGGACTTCATTATAGTGTTGTCGGTGGGGGTGAAGATCGCGTCAACCCCGTCGGCTATGAGAGCCTGAGCGGCTATCATGACCTCGTCGACCGTGGTGCCGGTGCGCTCAATGTAGCTCACGCCCTTTGCGCCGAGGTACTCCTTCGCGGCGGCAATCGGGGTGGCGGAGCTATCCTCGCTCACGTTGTAGAGAAGGCCGATCTTGTCTGCGTCGGGATCCTGAGCGAAGATAAGGTTCATCACGGCGTTGGTATCAAGGAAATCTGAGGTGCCGCTGATGTTGTGGCCGGGATTTTCAAGGGAATCGACGAGCCCGGCGGAGAGCGGATCGGATACGGCGGCGAAGATCACAGGGGTCTTGTTATCCTCGGTAGCCGCCTGCATAGCCATGGCGACGGGGGTCGCGACTCCGACCATCAGGTCAACGTCGCTCGCGATGAAGTCGGCGATAATCTGGTTGAGGACGTTGGCGTCGGTGTTGCAGTTCTCGACCTTGACGTTGAAGGTGACGCCCTTCTCCTCGCCGATGGCCTTGAGGCGGGCTTCGATATTCTCGATTATCTGGTTAAGGGAAGCGTCGTCAACGAAATTGCATATTCCGACGGAGAAGGTCTTTTTTCCGGTATCGGTCTCTCCGGTAGCGCAGGCGGCTAGGGAGAAAACGAGAGTAAGTGCAAGTGCTATAGCAATTATCTTTTTCATTTTTATCTTTTCCTTTCGGTTTATTATTTTAATTACGGCTTTATATTATTGTTCAACTCAGAGCTTGAGAGCCGCCATCGTTTTGACTTCATCTTTTATCCTCCCCCGGGGCAAAGAAAAATCCTGTCCCCGCAAATATCTTTGCTGGGACAGGAATAATAATCCTGCGGTGCCACCCGGCTTGACGCGAAATCGCGTCCACTCTGCGCGTACTTCCATACGCAGACCTTTGTTCACGGGGAGTCATGCCCCGGCGCACATACTCAGGCTACCGCCCTTTCCGATTGCCCTCGGAAGTCCATTCAGCTCCGCGCCCTTCACCGCCCTCACACCGCCGGCGGCTCGCTTTGGAAAAACTGTCGAAGCGTACTCACTCTTCCTCATCGGTTTAGCTGGAGTATATCACCCGCTTTTCACTTTGTCAAGCTAAATTGTTAAATAATTTTTGCAGCAGCGCAGGCAGTCGTCACGCAGACGGCCTCGCGCCTCGAAAAAACTTGACATTACCGCCCGGAAATATTATATTTATTAAAGACCGAAGTTTATTTCTTAATTCATTTTTGGCGGGGGCGTGTACCTCGCCAAAAATACCTATCAGGCCGCAAACGTGCAAAATTCGCAGAATTTTGTGCGCTGCAGCGGACTGTAGACTCAAATGAGAGCCCAGCGAAGCGGGTCTCATTTGAAGATTAGAAAAGGAAGGTGAGAGCGTAATGGACGCAGGCAGTAGCGGCACGGCAGACCGAGAACGTTTCTTCGGCGTCTGTTGCGCCGGATGAGGCGGACCCAGTCGCTGTGCCCTGTTCGTAAAATACTAACGAATGGAGGCAAAGCATGACAGAGATAACCGCAACATTTGAAAAAACCTTTGAAGCGCTTATCGAGGCGAAGAAGTACTCCGCAATCAAGGAGATACTGAACACTCTCCGACCCGCCGATATAGCGATAATCCTGCAGAACGTCGAGAAATCAAAGCTCCCCCTCCTCTTCCGCCTTCTTCCGAAGGAGACGGCGGCTGAGACCTTCGTTGAGATGGAGT
>ONTN01000089.1 GCA_900320765.1 uncultured Eubacteriales bacterium | reverse complement strand
ACAGTCTATTGCCCCGTGCTTTCTGCACGGGGCTGAGAGCGTCGACTTTGTCGACGCTCTTCAAATGAGACCCGCTTTGCTGGGCTCTCATTTGAGATACTCGCGCTCCATCGCCTCGGCTAAAGCCTCGTTGGTCGGCGCGAGGGCGGCGCTGCGCGACCGCCTCAGGGTGTTTTTGACGAGGCAAAGCCCCGCCAAAAACGATTTAAATAGTATTTGTCTACAGTCTATTGCCCCGTGCTTTCTGCACGGGGCTTTTTCATATTTGCTTGCTTATTATGAAAAGTTAGTTTAAAATGAAGAATAGCTTTATTATTGAAAGGAGCATACCGCTATGAAGCTTCGCTTAAGACGCTCATTCGCGTTTATTCTCGCTCTTGTGCTGGCCGCAGCGAGCCTTTCCCTCGCCGCCTCGGCAAGCTCTGCCGTACCCGGACTGCACGGGGATTTGGTTCCCTATCGGAATTACACCGGTGAGACCACCGAGCTTATCGCATATTCCGAGCTTGAACCCTTCGCCGGGAAGTATTACTATCCCTCCACCCAGGGCTATCTTGCCTATCTCGTCGCGCCGGAGGACTGGTTATATAACTACGACGCCGACGATATCCTCGATTACTGGCATCTGGACTTTACTCCCTCCGTTTCAAACGGCGAGGGCTATGCGGAATACGATTATGAAAACGACTACGTCCACACCGCCGCGATAATCGACTTTGACGGCAACGGGGTTTACGAGCTGTTGGTTATCCACGGCAACATTTTCAGCATCTCCTGGGAGCTTTATGGTTTTGACGGAAGCGAGGCCTATGTTATGGCCCGCGATACTTACGAGCCTGCGGGACATACCGAAGTATCCTTCTCTATCTGGGAGTACTCCTCCGGCGAGAAGGAGTTCGTGGTTTCGCAGGATTATATGCACCAGGGCTATTATGAGAACACCACCGCCCACTTCGTTGTTGACGACGAGGGCGCAGTCCCCTATTACGACGGCTTCACCGGCTACGACGGACCTGACGCGGAGAATTCCTCCTTTGAGAGGCACAACGGTGTGACGGTGGATTCCTGGGATGAGTTTGCGAAGATCATGGACGAGGTCTACGGCGACGGAAAGATGGTCGATCCCCTGTTTACCGCCGGGCTCTACGCTTTCCCCTTCTTCTCCGACGATGATCCCGAGGAGCGCAGCACCTACGATCACATGAGCCTAAGCGCGATCGGAGCGCACTACACCTCCTCGGCCATTATGAAGCTGAACGGGCTTGCGAACTGCTACGGTCCCCTCCTCACCATTCCCTACGTTGGCGATCCCAATGAGATGAAGCTTACGCCCGAGATGGCAAAGGCCTATTCCGACGCTCTGGGCGAGGTGGAGGCTGAGGCCAAAGGATATTTCGATTTCATCTCCGCCGAAAACGAGCTCTCAGAGGAGATAAAGCCCTTCACCGTAGCCTCTCTCTTTGACGCGGGCGGCGGCATCCCCGCGATGGTCGTGCTTTACGGTATGGATATGGGCTACACCTGGCAGAATCTTTCACAGATGTACGGCTTTATGCCGAGCAACTATTCGATCTACGTTTGGAACGGCAAAGAGGCTGAGCGCATAGTAAACAACGCTGTCAATGCGGATCACATCTTCGTCAGCGACGGTGTTTTGTACCTCTATGACGTTCGGTCAAACGGCGGGATTGAGGACGATGGACCTCTATTCGTTCAGAAAGATATCATCTATCCGCTTGGCAACGGTACCGTTGATCTCTCCAGCCCCACGGAATATGAGTTTATAACGTTCTTCGGCGAGGAATACGGCGGCAAGGCTCCGACCGTCTCGCAGTTTAAGGAGAACGTCGAGGGCACGAAATACGCGGATTACGATATGAGCGAGCTCTCCGACGAAGCTTGGAACCTCGAGTACATATACGCCTCCGAGGCTTACTACGTCGCCGCAAAGGACGGAAAGCTTCTTGCCGACAACCCGCGCTACGATTACGAGCAGCTTCTCGGCTTCGGCTCATACCGCGCGACCGACGTTTCCTATTGGTACACCGGGATCTGGGGCACGGCTCAGGGCGTTAGGGTCGCTCTTGAATGGTACGCGGGAGCCGAATTCCCGGCGGAATACAGCCTTGAGAACGTGATGGAGACTCAGAGCATAAGCTCTCAGGCTATCAGCGATATTGCCGCCCTCAGGTCGGAATTCGACGGCGGCGAGGCTCACGCAATTTACAAGGTGAAGGACGGAGTTTATTATCTCGTCGTCGAGCACGACTGGGCCTTCTCCGGCGTAGTCGTTCAGGAAGCAGGCGACGGCTTTAAGGCCGCAAAGACTACGGAAGGACTTATCTCCGAAGAGGAGCTTGCCGAGGTCGCGGAAACTCTCACCGAGGTCGAGCCCCCGGTCGAGCCGGAGCCCGAACCCGAGCCTCAGCCGGAACCGGAACCCGTTCCGGAGCCCAAACCCGAGCCTAAAAAGGGCGATAAGGACGACGACGATGACGATGACCGCAAGCCCGTTTTCGAGATGGAGCACCAGTTCCCGTGGATAATCGTTATCATTGCCGCTGCAGGTCTCATAGTCTGCGGCGGCGTCGCGGCTCTTATAATCGTGCTCGTGTCGAAGAAAAAGAAAAAAGCCGCCGAGCCAAAACCGGCAGTACCTGCTCAGGTCGCGGCCGCCCCGGCAGTTTCACAGCCGCAAGCGCAGGTCACTAAATTCTGCCTGCACTGCGGCGCAAAGCTCGCTCCCGGCTCGAAGTTCTGCACCTCCTGCGGAAACAAGGTTGAATAAAAAATTATCCCTCCCGAAAATATCGGGAGGGATTTATTATATCTTACGCGAGCTTTTCCCAGAGCTTCGCTCTCTCAAGCGCGGGCTTGATGGCAAAGTAAAGGGCGGGTGCAACGACCATCGCAAACGCCGCGTTTATCGCCGAGGCCGGGAATTTGTTAATAACTCCCGCCGCTCCGTAGACGATGACGGTCTTCAGCATATAGAGGGCGACGTAGGTCCAGGAGCCGACGACGCTTGCCGCTATCACTCTCGTCTTAGTGCGCTTCTGGGCGCCGCCGGCGACGAGCGCCGCCGCAAAGGCCATGGCGAATTTTGAGATGAAGGTAATAAGCGATTCGGCGCCGTAGCCCGCCTGAAGGTCGTAAATCGCGGATCCGAAGCCGGCGGCAAGACCTCCCTCTACCGGTCCGAGCAGCAGTCCGGAGAGAACGCAGAGCGCGTTCGCGAAATGCACCTTCGAGCCGAAAAGCGGAAAACGGAAAAACGTAACGACGCATATCATCGCCGCCATTATCGCTATAAACGCTATCTTCTCCGTTGTAAATTTTGGTTTGCTAATCATTGTTATCACTTCCGATTGACATTTTTTCTTGGAACGATTATGATTATAGCACCATCTGGTATGGTTAAAATACTCAGTTTTGAAATTTTTTACGGGGTCAGTTCTATGTTTAACGTGACAATTACTATTGACGAGAGCTCGGGCGTCGCGATGTACGAGCAGCTTTATCGCTATTTCGTCGGCGAGATAAGCTCGGGAAGGCTTAAGTATTCGGAAAGGCTTCCCTCAAAGCGGGCGCTCTCAGAGCATCTCGGGATAAGCCGCTCGACGGTTGAGGCGGCGTATGAGCTTTTGGTCGCCGAGGGCTACGTTTTGCCGAAAGCGCGGAGCGGGTATTACGTCGCCGACTTCTCCCCCTTCAAGGCGGGTGAGCGCGCCGAAACGCAGGCTCCTGCCTGCGCAGCCTTGCCAGAGAAGCGCGAATTTGATTTTTCCACCGCCTCTGTCGACGTGAGCCTTTTCCCATACTCGAGCTGGGCGAAGCTCAACAAGGAGGTCGTCTATTCCTCACCCGAGCTCCTGCAGAGGGGCGACAGGCAGGGCGATATCGCTCTGCGCTCCGCCCTGTGCGACTTTCTCGGCCAGTACAGGGGCGTTTCCTGCACACCGGACGAGATCATAGTCGGCGCGGGCATCGAATACCTCACCGGACTTATCGTAAGGATACTGCCCGATACCGCGGTATTCGGCATTGAGGACCCGGGCTATTCGGCAACGGCGGACACCGTCCGCGCCTTTGGAAGACCCGTCAGGTATATCCCGCTCGACGGCGGGGGTATGAGCGTAAAAAGCCTCGAAAAAAGCGACGTCACCGCCGCCTACGTCACCCCGTCGCACCAGTTTCCCATGGGCGTGACCATGCCCGCCTCGCGGCGCTCGCGGCTTTTAAAATGGGCGAGCGAGGGAGAGGGGCGCTATATAATCGAGGACGATTACGATTCCGAATTCCGGTACTTTTCGCGGCCTATCCCATCGCTGCAGGGCATGGACTCAGGCGGCAGAGTGATCTATATGGGCACGTTTTCGCGAAGCCTTGCCCCCTCGATAAGAATAGCCTATCTCGTGCTTCCGAAAGAGCTGATGCCGCGATACCGCGCGCTTTACGACTACCGCCTCAGCACGGTATCGCGCTATGAGCAGGCTGTTATCGCCGCATTTTTGAGCCGCGGGCTCTACTCCCGCTATCTTAGACGGGTCGGAAATCTGTACCGCAGGCGCAGAGCGGCTCTTATCGAGGCTCTTTCCGGAATTGAAGGCGTTAAAATAAGCGGCGACGAGGGCGGGATACACTTTCTTTTGACGAACGAGAGATATTCCGAGGAGGAGCTCATTAAGCGGGCTTCCGAGGCCGGGATAGTCTTTCGAGGTCTGAGCCCCTTCTGTCACGGTACCGTCCCCCTCTCCTCGACCCTCGTCGTAGGTTACGGAGGCCTTGAGGACGGAAAGATAAAAAAAGCGGCGGAGCTTCTAAGCTCCGCCTGGTGAACGGCTTGTTCTTCCGTTCAGCGCACGCAGTCCCGCCGCTATGCCCCAGGTCGTAAGGAACATTCCGGCTGAAATCGCAAGCCCTATGTAGCTGCCCCAGTTAAGAAAACCGTACCAGTCGTTCGTGTTCGGCCACTCTCCCCTGCCGTTTATCAGCAGGTTTATCAGATAAAGAGCGCCGTAAGAAATCTCAGGAATAAATGCGAGGAAGGTATCGCTGAGCTTAAGCCGCGGCGCATCGAAGAAAAATGCATAGTCGACTATAGCGGCAACCGGTATGAAAAGGTGAAGCCAGAGATTTGCCCCGCTGAACATCATTTTATATCCGTAGACATGCCCGAGAAACGCCACAACGGCTGTGAACGTGAGGGCTACGGCCACCGTCGCGATATACTTAAGCCTTGCCGCCCAGCGCGGAACGCTTTTGCCCGTCAGCATAATTACGAGCGCCAGGAGCGAGGTCGCGCCCATAAACAGATTTGACTGGACCGTAAAATACTTTATGGCCCCCCAGCCTGAGCTGGAAAGAAGACCGCCCGCCGAGAGCATCATTTTCAGCCACGCATACGGAACGAAAACCGAAATAAAAATGTTTAATAAAATAGAAATCCTTTTTTTCACAGAGAATTCACCGCCTGGCGCTTGATAATTGTCCGGGTTTTTGCTATAGTTTACCATTGAAATGAAAAATAATCAAGAAGGGAGAGAGCGCGGCTGATGAAAAAGCTGAAAAAGCTCAGATGGACTCACATCTATATTGCAGTTCTATTTCTCTTTACCGTTTTCATCGCCCTCGACACCTTTGTCATATCATATTCCGAAAAGGACGGCTCCCAGGTTGACGAGAGTATGTTTGAGGATCGGAAGGACAGCGAAGAGCCTAAAAGCCCCTGGCTCACTCCCCGCAGCGAGGACGAAGATTTGGACGGGATCTATTACCCCATCGTTACCGAAAACTCGTATCAGACGGAGAACTACTCAGTATCCATCTCCGAGCTCCGGAAATATGACACCTCAATCTACGTCGCCGAGGTCAAGGTAAGCTCTGCGCGATTTTCGCCGTAAACGGCGATTATTACGGGGCTCGAGAGAAGGGCATCGTTATCCGAAACGGCATTCTCTACCGCACCCAGGCCGATTCTTTCGACCTTCTTTGCATTTATGCCGACGGAAGCTTTAAGATATACCAAGAGGGAGAGCGGGACGCAGAGGCTCTTGTCAAAGAAGGAGTTTGGCAATGTATGACCTTCGGCCCGGGCCTTATCGAGGACGGTGAGATAACCGTTTCCGACGGTCAGGAGGTAAAGTTCTCTATGCAGTCCAATCCCCGCACCGCGATTGGAATAGTCGACGAGCTGAGCTACATCTTCGTCGTATCCGACGGCAGGACGGACGAGAGCCGCGGGCTCTCGCTTCTTGAGCTTGCCGAGGTGATGCAGGAGCTGGGCGCAGTAACAGCCTACAACCTCGACGGCGGCGGCTCATCGTCTATGTACTTTAACGGACGGGTCGTCAACAATCCGACGAGCTCCGGGGCGTCTATTCAGGAAAGGGGCGTGAGCGACATTGTCTATATCGGCTAAGAGCTCGCGGCGCCGGCTCGCCGTTAACCTTATCCTCTATGTCTGCGCCACGGCCTTCTGCGCCCTTTTCGGCGCCGTCTATGAGTTATTCAGCCACGGGGTGTATTCATATTATATGATATACGCCTTCGCGATTCCGCTCTGTCTCGGAGTCATTCCGCTCAGCTTCATAATTGCCGGAGTCGGCCGCGTACCCAATAAGGCCGTCCGCTCCTTCTATGACTGCGGGGTCGCCACCCTCACGGTGGGGAGCATTTTCAAGGGCGTGCTTGTTATCTACGGCACGACGAACAGGCTCTCGACAGTCTACCTGCTCGCCGGAATACCGCTTATCGCGATAGGTCTGATCCTATACCTCGCTCCCTCCGCTCTGACTGAAGAATAACAGGAACAACAGGAGGAAACTAATGAAGCTTAAATACATGAAGGCCTTTGACGGGGATATGTCAAAGCTCCCGAAGCGCGAGGTCGAGGGCTCCGTTCAGTTTAAGGAGCCCGAGGATATGAACAAATTTGCCCTTCTTGTGAATGTTCTGAGTCTCGTTCTTACCGTCGCCTGCCTCGTGCCCGTCATTATCCTCTCGGGCGGCCTCGGCTCCCTTTATGACAGCTTTGAGTCCACGCTTCTTCATATCGTTGCCGCCCTCGCTCTGTGCCTTTTAATTATGCCGATCCACGAGTGCGTACACGCCTCTTTTTTTAAGGATGAGGTGCGGTTTTACACCTATCTCAAGAAGGGGCTGATGTTCGTCGTCGGCACCGAGGATATGACGAAGGCTCGCTTTACGGCAATGTCCCTTATGCCGACTATACTCTTCGGCTTTATCCCCTTCGTCCTCTTTTTCTTCTTCCCCTCCCAGCTTTGGCTCGGACTCACCGGCGCTTTCAACATCGGGGCGGGAACGGGAGATTTTATCAACGTATACAACGCTCTCACGCAGATGCCGAAGGGCGCTCTGACCTATATGAGCGGACACCACTCATTCTGGTACGTCCCAAAAAGCAATAAGGAGATTTAAAATGAAAAAATACGTAGCTGTTCTTATCGCTCTGTTATTAGTTTTATCTTCCGTCACGGCGTGCGGCAGCGCTCCCGCTCCGGCGTCTGATCCTGATGAAGATCCGGCGGTCGTTGAGCCTACTCCCGAACCTGAGCCCGAACCTGAACCCGAACCTGAACCCGAACCGGAGCCCGAACCGGCGCCGGAGCCCGAGCCTGAACCCGAGCCTGAACCGGTAGAATACGATGACCCTTACGCTGAATATACCGACGAGGGCTACCGCCCGATGATGTGGCGCGTGACTGACAGCGAGGGGCACGAGCTATATCTGTTTGGCACCATTCACGCCGGCGACGACAGGATGAACTCAGTTATGAAAATCGTAACTCGCGTTCTTGACGGGTGCGACGCCCTCGCCGTGGAG
>ONTN01000104.1 GCA_900320765.1 uncultured Eubacteriales bacterium | reverse complement strand
CCGAGCGGCTTTACGAGATGGAGCCTCGATCTCGTCGCGGCGCAGGTACGCGCGATGTTGCCGGTGTTGGCCGGTATCTCCGGCTCAACAAGAACAAGATTGACCACCTTGTCACCTCTTCCTCAGTTGGTATATATTGTATAACAAATTTATCCGTTTTTCAATAACAATTTGCGGGTTTTAACAAAAAATAAAAACTTTTACATATTGAATTATTCCTGTTCGATAAAATACTTATTGCGCTTTTATCCGATAAATGGTAAAATCGTGATATTGAATGACGGAGGAATGTATTATGGAAACCGACAGAAGGATCGCCGCGCTCGAGGGCGACGGTTTTATGCCGCATTGCGGTATTGAGCTTCATACTAACGACGCGGGAGAGATCTACGCAGAGTTTAATATCGGGCCAGAGCACAAAAACGCCCACGGCTTTGTGAACGGCGGTATGCTCTTTACCCTTGCGGATATCGCGGGCGGAGCATGCGTCGCAGACCCCGAAAGGGATATAATGAGCCTTGACGCGGATTTTCATTTTTTGAAAAACGTTAAAGCAGGAAAGGTTTACGCCCGCCCGAGGATCATTCGTCGCGGGAGAAAGATCGCCGTCGTCGGCGTCGATATCGAGTCGGAGGGCGGAGTTCTTCTCGCCTCTTCTACATTCACCTATTATACAGCGGAATAAAGCATCAGAAATAAACTCAGACTAAATATGATTACAGCTGAGAGGGTCGGTGTGCGGGATGAAAAAAACGTTTAAACAGAGGCTTATTTGGTTCCTTATATTAAATGCCGGCCTGATCGTCACCGCGGCAGGCATCGCGCTTTTTAAAACACCCAACCATTTCGCGATCGGCGGGACGAGCGGCCTTGCCATTCTGCTTGCTGATATATTTCCGCAGCTCCATATGGGAACCTTTATGTTTATTATCAATATGGTGCTGCTCGTGCTCGGGCTCATTTTCGTCGGCAAGGATTTCGCCTTCGGGACTGCTTATTCCTCCGTTATGCTCTCGGTTTACGTTGCGATCATCGAATATTTCGTTCCCCTCGCCGAGCCGCTTACTCACGATCCCCTGCTTGAGCTTATTTGGGCCGTTATTCTCCCCGCCGTCGGCTCCGCCATCGTATTCAATATAGGCGCTTCAACCGGCGGAACGGATATCGTCGCGATGATCCTCTCGAAGCACTCCTCTTTCCCGATCGGTATGTCCCTTTTAGCCAGCGACGCCGTGATCACCGTCGCCACGTTCTGGCTTTTCGATGTCCCCACCGGACTGTACTGTATGCTTGGCCTCATTATGAAGACCTTCCTCGTCGATCTCGTTATCGACGGTATCAACAGCCGGAAGTATATAACGATTATATCAAAGGAGCCTGAGCTTATCGAGCGCTTTATCATCGACAAGCTGAACAGGAGCGCAACGATATCCGAGGCCGAGGGCGCATACTCGCACCAGCACGAAAAGGTAATTACCACGGTTTTGACGAGGCGGCAGTCGGTGCTTTTGAGGAATTATATCCGTTCTGTGGACAGGCACGCCTTTATAACCATGGTCAATTCCTCGCAGATTATCGGCAAGGGCTTTTTAGATATATAAGCTTGACTTTGACCGGTGCAGGCTATATACTTTATGTAAATTAACGTTAAGAGGCTGAGGCTATTATGAAACAATGTCCGCATTGCGGCTCTCTCCTTGAGGACGAGGCCACCGTATGCACGAACTGCGGTACTCCCCTTTCAGGCGAGGCAAGGCAGTATTATACTCAGGATTTTTACTCTGATATCTCGGTTTACGACCACACGCCGGAGTTTTCGGCTGACGACGTTTCCGATAATAAGGTGGTTTGTATGGCCGCCTATCTTATGGGCGCTCTCGGCATAATAATCGCCTCCATCGTCGGAAAAGGCTCCAAGTACGCCGAGTTTCATATAAAGCAGGCGCTCAAGATCACGGTAGTCGACGTGATACTCACGATATTCGGAGTTATCTTCGTTTGGACCTTCATAATTCCGATGGTCGCCATCGTATGCCTTATCATCACCTTCGTTCTAAGGCTGATAGCGTTTTTCCAGGTATGCCGCGGAAGAGCTGTCGAGCCCTCGATCATCAGGGATCTGAGCTTTTTAAGGTAAATAAACACTTCAGGGGAGCTTGATGCTCCCCTGTTTTTTATTCGCTTATCTCGCCGAAGAGGCTTTTTGAAAAGAGCTCCCTTACCTTCTCCGGGTCGTCCGTTCTGCCGAGCGCCCACATCAGCTTCGTTACCGCCGCCTCTGTCGTCATATCGCGCGATTCGATCGCGCCCGTTTTCAGCACTCTCTGCCCCGTCTGATATAGGGAAAAATCCGATCTCTCGTAAAGGCATTGGCTGTTGACTACAACGGAGACGCCCGCTTTGCGCGCCTTCTCAAGCTTTTCCACGAGGTTACGCCTTATAAAATGCAGACCGCCCGCTCCGAACGCCTCGATAACAAGCCCCCTGTAATCAAGTTCGATCAGCATATCGAATATCTCGGGGTCGAGTCCCGGCGTCAGCTTTAAAAGAAAGACCCTCTTTGAAAGCTCGTCTCTCAGAATGCACTCCCCGTCATAGGTCGGTATGGCGCTGTCGTCTATCTCGAGGCCCCGGCCGGATACGCGCGCGACGAGCGGATGATTTACGCTGTCGAAGGCGGAAAAATCGGTGGTGTGGGTTTTAACGGCACGGCAGCCGAGTATTACCTTCCTGTCAAAGGCGAGGAATACTCCAGCTCTCCCGGACGCCGCCATGCAAAACGCCGTTCTCAGGTTGTCGATGCCGTCCGTCAGCGGGTGGTCTATCGGAAGCTGAGCCCCGGTCAGCACGACGGGGATCTTTATGCCGAGGAGCATAAACGTGAGGATAGAAGATGTATAAGCCATCGTATCCGTCCCGTGGCTTATAACGATGCCGTCGAAGCTCTCCCTCGCCTCATATACGCTCCTCGCCACAAGCTGCCATTCCTCGGGCTGGATATTTGAGGAGTCGAGGTTAAGGATGCTCTTGACGGTCACGTCGTAAAGCTCTCTCAGCGCCTCTGGTATAAGGCTGAGGTCCGGGTCCGGCTCCAGCCCCTCGCCTTTAAGGCGTGAAGCTATCGTTCCGCCCGTTGTGAGAAGAAGTATCCTTTTCACTCAAGGATCACCCCGTCGGAGTGATATTTTTTCCAAACAAACCTTCCCGCGGCGCCTATACCGAGGGCGATAACGAGAATTACGATCTCTGTAAGCCAGACGGGCATAGCGCCCGCCGCCAGCACGGAGACTGCGTCAAAGGCGGCGTGAATGCCGATAGCCGCAAAGAGAAGGGCGGGCATTTTATACTTGAATGAGAACCACACGAACATTGTAAGGCCGAAATGCGCTATTATCGCGCTGATTCTCTCAACAATAGCGAGCAGAGCCATAGGCACGGTAAGCGCTTCGATAGAGGCTAAGGCGACGGGAAGCTGATCGCCGAGCTCAGCGCCGGCGCCCGCGTTTATCAGCGACGCCATAACGATAAGTCCGAGAGCGCCGGTTATCAGAAGATACATAGCCTCGAAGCCGCCGTGTCCGGCAGCGTAAGCGAGGGCGTTATTATCGTTCTCCATATCCCGCTTAAAGAAGACCTTGAACGCAAGATACCGGCCGAGCTCTTCAAATATTCCCGCCATAAGGCCGCCGTAAACAGCGAACAGGAGAGCATTCTCTCTTAAGCCCGGGAATAGGGACAGAACTACGCCGTGGACGGAGCCCTCGAGCATAGTCGCGAACAGGAGCCACGTCAGACCGCCGACAAGAAACGGCTTGACCTTCGTTTTAAGTCTGCGCCTGATGAAAACGAGAGCGCAGACAAGGATCAATAAGCTGAAGACAAAATATATCGCAACGGCGATCCAGTTAAGTTTAACCATATTGGGCCTCCCTGTTAAACAAATCGCGCCCTTTGTCAAGCGATATTGACAAAGGGCGTAAATGCCGGTTATTCCTCGGGAACTATCCCGCTCATTGAGCCGCCCGATCTGCCGCCTGAAACGCTGCGGAAGCGGGATCTCGCCTGACGCACCTCGCTGAGAGCGTCGTTTATGGCCTCCTCGGTGCGCATGAGCGTATCGTCGGCATACTGATTAGCGACGTCGCGAAGCTCGGCCGCGCGGCTCTCGGCGCTGGAGAGAATGCCGTTCGCCTTTTCCTTGGCAGCGCGGACTATCTCCGTCTCGTCAACAAGCTGACGGGCTCTCTCCTCCGCTACCTTGCGCATGCTCTCAGCCTCGCGCTTGGCGTTCGCAACGAATTCGCCCCTCGCGGCGACGAGCCTTTTCGCCTCGTTAAGCTCGGCGGGAAGCTTCGCCTTGACCTCGTCGAGTATATCAAGAACCTTATTGCGCTCGATAACGCAGCGCTCGTTGCCGAGGGGAAGCCCCCAGGCGTCCTGAATCATATTATAAAGTATATCCAAAAGCTCCTGCACACTGTTATCCATTCCGTGACCCTGTCCTTTCAAATATCAGTCTTTTCTGAATACCGTAAGCTTGATCCTGCCGTACCTGTATTCCTTCGCAGAATATCCCTCTCTTGCCGGGGGCGGCACGGGCTTCTCCTTGCGGCTTTCGCATATTATTATACCATTTTCCCGCAATATGTCAAATCCTGTCGCCAAATTAAGCGATTGATCGAGAAGATCGGTATCATAAGGCGGGTCAACAAAGACTATATCGAACTTTTCTCCGCTTCGAAGATAGCTTAATGAATCGCCGCGCACTACCCTCGCCCTGTCCTCAAGCCCGGTTATTTTCAGGTTTTCGCGGACGAGCTTCAGCGCCTCCTCGCTCTTATCCACGAAAACGCACTCCTCTGCCCCGCGGCTCAGAGCCTCGATACCGAGCTGACCCGTTCCGGCGAAGAGGTCGAGAACTCTCGCCCCCTCGGTTTTGAACTGGATTATATTGAATACCGATTCCTTTACCATATCGGTCGTGGGTCTTATATTCATCCCCGCCGGCTCGCGAAGCTTTCTTCCGCGCGCCTTTCCGGTAATGACTCTCATTGCGTCTCCTCCTTTTCCCCGTGGAAGCTTTCGTATACCGCCTCTGCGGCATTTTTCTGAGGCGTTCTCAATATTTTTAAGGCTTTTAAACGCCTTGTAAAGATCGTTTTTCCTCTTTTCTCCCACGCCGGGAATACCGTCAAGTCTGCTCTTCTTGACGCTTTTCTGATGGCTCTCTCTGTGGAAGGTGATAGCGAACCTGTGTACCTCCTCCTGGATCGTGCCGATAAAGCTGAAGACGAACGGGAGATGAGATATCCCTATCTCCTCGCCGCCCGCGGTAATGAGCGCGCGTGTGCGGTGCCTGTCGTCCTTCACCATTCCGAACACGGGGCAGCTCACCCCGGTCTTTTCCATCGCGTCAAGGGCGCATTGGGCGTGGGTCGCGCCTCCGTCGATCAGCATAAGGTCGGGCAGAGGCGAGAACTTCTCGTCCCCCTCCTTATACCTTTCAAGCCTGCGCTCTATGACCTCGCGCATTGAGGCGTAGTCGTCCGGCGTTCCGTTCTCCAGCGTCTTTATCTTGAATTTTCTGTAATCGCGCTTCAGCGGTCTGCCGTCCTTGAAAACGACCATGCTCGCCACGATATCCGAAGCGCCCGTATTTGAAATATCGTAGGATTCAATCCTCGAAGGCGGAGCGGGAAGCTTGAGAGCGTCCATAAGCCATTTCGCGGTCTTGGATATCTTCTCCTCCCGCGTTGTCAGGCGGCGGGTCTCCTCCATAGCGTTTCGTATGGCGGCGTCCGCGTAATCGCGCTTAAGCCCTCTCTGAGGTACGGTAACTATAACCGAGTGCCCGGAAAGCTCGCTCAAAAACCTTGAAAGCTCCTCCGTGTCGCCGGTGTCCTCGGTTATCACCACCGACTTCGGAACGACCTCGCGCGAGACGTAATACTGCCTGATAAGAAGGCTCAGGGCCTCGGCGGCGTCCTCTACGGGATCCTCCAGAAGCTGAGTATCCTTCCCGAGAAGCTGACCCTGGATATAATGCAGAACGTTGAAGCAGCTTTTTGCCTCGCCTCGGTAAAAGCCGACGGCGTCGGTGTCCGAGGAGCCCTTTAAAAGTACGTGCTGCTTCGTCTCAAGCGCCTTTATCGCGTTTATTATATCCCTTTTCCCTGCCGCTTCCTCAAATTTAAGCTCGGCGGCAAGCTCTTCCATCTCCTTCGTGAGCTCCTCGATGAGCTCTCTGCTCTTGCCCTTGAGTATCAGCCGCGCCTTATCGATGGCTTCGTCGTATTTCTCCTTCGGGACGCCCGGAAGGCAGTAACCGTCGCATTGACCCATCTGGTAATTGAGGCAGGGTCTCTCCTTGCCGATATCTCTCGGGAACTTTCTCGAGCAGTCCGGAAGCTTCAGCGTCTTTTGAATGGCGTCGATCGCGGCAAATGTGCTTCCCCTACCGCCGAATGGGCCGAAATACTCCGCCCCGTCATCAGCTCTTTTTGAGGCGACGGAAAAGCGCGGGTATTCAGGGCCGCCGTCGAGCTTTATAAATGGATATCCCTTATCATCCTTAAGGAGAATATTATAATGGGGCGAATGGTGCTTTATAAGCGAGTTTTCGAGCACGAGAGCCTCAAATTCGCTGTCCGCAATAATCACTGAAAAATCGGCGATTTTTGAGATCATAGCCTCTGTCTTTGCATTATGCGCCCCGTGAAAATAGCTCGAGACGCGGTTTTTAAGTAGCTTCGCCTTGCCGACGTAAATAACGACGCCGTCTTTATCGCGCATTATATAAACTCCCGGCTTTAAC
>ONTN01000102.1 GCA_900320765.1 uncultured Eubacteriales bacterium | reverse complement strand
CGTCTGCGAGGACGGCATACCGATTATCGGCTTTACATCATGGGGCTGCATCGACCTCGTCTCCGCATCGAGCGGCGAGATGAAGAAGCGCTACGGTATGATTTACGTCGATAAGGACGATCAGGGCAACGGAACCCTCGAGCGCCGCAGGAAGGACAGCTTCTACTGGTATCAGAACGTTATCAGGACTAACGGAGCTGAGCTTTAAGGGATGTACCCGGGGCGTGAGCGTTCCGGTCAAATTAGAATTACATAGCAGCGAGAGCTGCGGAAAGGAAAAGGTATGAGCTACAAAGAATTGGCCGCAAAAATCCTTGAAAACGTCGGCGGAAAAGAAAACGTCTCCGGCGTTGTCCACTGCGCGACCAGGCTGCGCTTCACGCTGAAGGACGCGAGCCTCGCGAACACCGACGTCCTTAAAAAGACTAAGGGAGTTCTCTCCGTAGTCAACGCAGGCGGGCAGTATCAGATCGTTATCGGTCCGGATGTCCCGCAGGTGTATCAGGAGGTAGTCCAGCTAGGCGGCTTTGAAAGCTCCGCACCGGTAGACGATCCCGAGGCGGAGAAGGCGGATAACCGCTCGCGTCTCAGCAAGATACTCGAGGGCATCGCGAGCATCTTCCAGCCTGTCATACCCGCGATAACCGGCGCCGGTCTTCTCAAGGCGATCATGGCGCTCCTCTCCGTTATCGGAGTTTTGAAGAGCGGAACTCAGACCTACATTATTCTCAACGCAATGGCGGATGCGGCGTTCTACTTCCTGCCCATCCTGCTGGCAGCCTCCGCAGCCCGCAAGTTCAAGTGCAATCAGGGCACCGCGATGGCACTTGCCGGACTTCTGATCTATCCCGCCTTCATAACCCTTCTCGGCGGCGAGGATCCCGTAAAGTTCCTCGGCTTCCTGCCCGTAACCAAGGCGACCTACGCATCCTCCGTTATCCCCATAATCCTCGGCGTATGGTTTATGTCCTACGTTGAGAAGCTTATGCAGAAGATCTCGCCCAAGGCGATCAAGTTCTTCTCCGTGCCCCTAGTAAGCCTCTTCGTCGGCGGAACGGTCACCATCGTCCTCTTAGGGCCCATCGGCGCATGGGTCTCCAACCTGATCAACGCATTCTTCAAGTGGCTCAATGAGACCGCTCCGTGGATCGTTCCCACGATAGTCGGCATTTTCAGCCCGCTGCTCGTTATGACCGGCACGCACTACGGCCTGATCCCGATCGGCACGCAGAACCTTGCGACAGCCAAATGGGATACCGTCGTCGGCCCCGGAATGCTCGTCTCCAACGTCGCTCAGGGCGCTGCCGGTCTCGCTGCCGGCCTCCGCTCCAAGAACCCCGATACCAAGCAGCTTGCCGGCTCCGCCGGACTTACCGCCCTTCTCGGAATCACCGAGCCCGTGCTTTACGGTATCAACCTAAAATTCACCTTCCCGCTCTATGCCGCTATGATCGGCGGCGGAGTCGGCGGCCTCTTCCTCGGAATCACCCGCGTCGCCCGCTTTGCCGGCGGCTCCCCGGGTCTTCTCGTTCTCCCCGCCTATATACCCACCGAGGAGGTCACGCCTCTTGGCTATACGATGATGAACCTCGTGTTCGCGATCATCGGCGTAATTATCGCGATCGTCGTTGCCTTCATCGCCTCCTATATCCTCTTCGGCGTTTATGCCCGCAAGGGAAAGATCGACCCCGAAGAGCTCGGCGAGACTGCCGCTCCCGCGGCGCTTCCCAAGACTGAAGACGGCGCTATCGTCGCTTTTGCCGACGGCGAATTCATCGGCCCTGACAAGATGGTCGATGAGATGTTCAAATCTGAGGCTATGGGTCAGACCGTAGCCATTGAGCCCACTAACGGCACGATAGTCGCCCCGGCAAACGGTGTGCTTGAGATGGTATTCGAGACCGGCCACGCCTTCGGTATGCGTATGGCGGATGGCACCGGCCTTCTCATTCACATCGGCGTGGACACCGTAAACCTCAAGGGCAAGGGCTTCAAGACCCTCAAAAAGCAGGGCGATAAGGTCGCCGCAGGCGAGCCGATCGTCAAGGCTGACCTGAAGACAATAAAGGATGCGGGATACTCCGCTCAGACGATGCTTGTTATAACCGAGCCTCTCGACGATGCGAGACCTGTAGACTTCATCAACTTCGGAACAAAGGTCGAAAAAGGACATAAACTCACGAAATAAGTAATACCGTAAAACGCAATGATGCCCCGCGCTATCCGGCGCGGGGCTGTTTTTTATACTATTTTCAAGCCGAGCTCAAAGGCGAGAAGCATTATCTTTGTTTTGTCATCCAGCCTTGCGTCACCGCTGAGGCTTCTCGGGTCCCAGGTCGAATGGTCGAGATTATCCCCGGCATAGAAGAACTGGAAGAATTCCGTCCCCCTGAAATCACAGGCTGCCTGCATTCCGGCGCATTCCATTTCGACGCAAAGAGCGCCCTGCTCCTTTCTCCGGTTTACCCTTGATCTCGTCTCACGATATGGCGCGTCCGTCGTCCAGGTTTTACCCTCAACGAAGGGGTAGCCGCATTCTCGAAGCACCGCCTTGAACTCGTCCCGGTATTTTTTATTTACCTCGATCGTGTCGCCCGGCTCAGCGTAATGGTAGCTCGTTCCCTCGTCGCGTATTGCCTCCGTGGGAATGATGATCCCGCAGTCCTCGATAGACTTGTCCAAAACGCCGCAGTTGCCCAGCAGTATAAGCCTCCGGCTTCCGATTGCCATCAGATCCTCGTACTCCGCGACGCAGAGCGGCTCTCCGACGCGAGACTGGAACATAGCGAATCGCTTGCCCTTGTACCGAACCTCGTAAACGGGATTTTTGCCGACGGCGGAATTGAGCTCAGCGATAAGCTTTGCGTCGAATAAAGAGAGAACGCTGTTAAAAAGCTGAAATGAGAAGCAAGATACGGTCACCTCGGGAAAATCGTCAATCGGACGCACAGCCATCTCGGGATTGATGACGGCGTTTCGCTCATAATCAAACTCTTCCAAAAGCATGTGTAGTTCCTCCTGAAAGTGCAGTTTGCTGCTGATCAACATTGGTTTATCCCGGAAAAACTGGAATATGTTGTTTATATTTGAATCTGAAAATCTCCAAAAACAAATAATCCGTTTCCGTGTTTAAGCTGTCCACTTCGATCTATCTGTGCAAACCCGGCTTCAATCTCTGTTACCAATGAAGTAGGGATTTCCAACTGATGATGACCGGGTAGGATTTTTTCTATTTTATAATTTTGTATCTTTCTTACAGATTCATAATAAAGCTGCGGGTCAGTGGTTGGGTAAAATGCGTAAAGACACCCCTTGTATATCAAATCCCCGGAATACAGATATTCTCGTTCAGGCTCATAAAAGCAACAATGTCCCGGTGAATGTCCGGGCGTGTGAATGACATGAATTTCCCGTCCTCCCAAATCCAGCCGATCTCCATCGTGTAGTATCCTTTGGGGCATACCTTGAAAAACCTGATAAGCATCAATATTGAAACCTTCCGGGAAAGCGAAAGGCGGCATGGTTAGGTTCTTCTTGACGGCATCCAGCGGTATTGGGAACCGAACAGATAGCCAATCTTTTTCCGCTTCGTGTACGGCTATATTATCAAAATACTGATGCCCGCCGATGTGATCCCAATGAACATGGGTTGTAACTGCCATGACAGGCAACGTGGTTAGTTCAGCCACTACACTGCGGATATTGGAAACCCCTAATCCAGTATCAATGAGAACGGCTCGTTCCAGCCCACATAACAGATAACAATGCGTTTCTTCCCAGTGTTTGTATTCGCTGATTGCAAATGTTTGAGGATCAATTTCTTCAACTGTAAACCAACCATTCATATATACTATTTATCCTCGCAAAATCCCGATTAGTCAAGCTGATTATACCAAACGTTGCCTGTTGAGGCAACAAAAAAGTCTCTCTTGTCGTAAGACAAAAGAGGCCTGTGATGTTTGCGCCTGTGGCGCAAGTGATGCAGTTTGCTTTACAAACAGTGATGTATTGCGGCTTTGCCGCAAAGTGATGTGATGTGTTCCGCTCATGTGCAGCAGGCACACATCACTTGCAAAGCAAACATCACGCACGAAGTGCACATCACGTTCCGCTAGGGCGGAACACATCGTTCAAAAACGCCCTTTTGTCTTTAGACAAAAGGGCGTTTTTGTTGGTGGACGATACAGGACTCGAACCTGTGACCCTCCGCACGTCAAGCGGATGCTCATACCAGCTGAGCTAATCGTCCGTATCGGTCAGCGATAAGTATTTTACCAAAGAGGACGTAAATTGTCAATACCTTTTTAAAAAAATACCTCGCCGGCCGAATAAGCTCACCTTGACGCCATATCTCTCTCTATGCTCTCCTTCCACGCGCGGGAGAGCTTGCGCCCGCCGCGTACGCTTGCGACGGCCTCGCCCACGGCCGCATAGTTAAGACGTGTGCCAACGGAATCGGCTCTGTAAGTGACGGCTCTGTCCTCGTCGATGCCGAAACGCTTCGCCGTTGTCACGGCGTCGATGTTCGCGCCGAGAAAGAGAAATTCCCAGCCCTGCTGCTTTTTCTCCTCAATAAGCTTTTTGACCTTGTCCGCCGAATAGACTCGGCTCGCGTTTTCCATCCCGTCCGTGGTGATGACGAACATCGTTTTCGCAGGGATGTCCTCCGGGCGGATGTACCGGTGCACGTCGGAAACGTGCCTTACAGCTTCGCCTATAGCGTCGAGAAGGGCGGTGCAGCCGCCGACGCGGTAGTCCTTTTCCGTGAGCTTTTCAATCTCGCGGACGTCAACTCTGTCGTGGACGGTCACACTCTCGTTTGAGAAAAGGACGGTCGTCACGAGGGCGCTGCCCGACTCCTTCTTCTGGCGCTCTATCATTGAGTTGAAGCCGCCGACGGTGTCGCCCTCAAGCCCGGACATGGAGCCGGATTTGTCAAGGATGAATACAAGCTCGGTAAGATCGTTTTTCATTTTGTTTTACCTCCGTTTTTTTCTTTGTGGCCTTATTATAGTTCTGACGGAGATAAAAAGGTCGCCTCGCAGGCGACAAATTAAAAGCGCGGCGCAATTTCGCGCCGCGCTTCCTTTATGCTTTTCTCAGTCCGCAGATACTCCTTCTCAACGGCGGCCTGGAATACGTACTCGTCGAACCAGGAGTCGGAGGCGACGTAGTACCCCTTAGCCCCGCTCTTATCGCCCCAGCTGTTCTCGATCTTCCATTTTTCCGGCTTTCCGTTTACAAGATTGACGCCCGTGATGACCATAGCGTGATTCATCGCGGAGTACCAGTAGTCGAGGGCGTTCTCCTTTGAGATCGAGAGGTCGAGACCGGTGAGAGCGGCAAGATCGTAGCTCCCGTCGTCCCAAACGCCCTTCTCGCGGTCGCCGAACTTGCCGACGTCGGAGCCGAACCATACGACCTTGCCCGCCTCAAGCTGGCGGATGATGGCGGCCTTGAACTCGCCCATCTCAAGGTTTAAATGTACAACGGGCTTTCCGCCCACGATGTTTCCGAGATAGCGGACGGTATAGGTCTTGTCATAGGGCTTATCCTTCGTCGGGGAGTTTATTATGCTCACCGTGTTCTCCAGAAGCCCGCCCACGTACTTTTCCGCGAAGGAGAGGGGAGTCATACCCTCCTCGATATGATAGGCCCCGTCCTTATCTACGTACTCAAAGGAAAAGCTCTTCGGGGGCTCGGTGTAGGCGCTCGCGAGGAAGCCGTATATCCTGCAGAGCATCTCGTCCTTCGCGGCGCGTATCTCGTCAGGAGATGCGCCGGCGGCGGCAAGGCCGCGCAGCTTGACGGCGCATATCTTGAGGTTGCGGTTAAGAGCCGCGTTCATAGCCCCGGTGTGGCTTGACTGATAGGTCTCGTTGTAGACGTCCTTTGGAACAACTCCGTACTTGCGGACGATATTCGCGAACATCTCCCACTGGCCGCCGTCGTGTACTCCCGTTTGGAGTATAAACTGCACGTTCCTGTCATCGGTCGGCAGGGCGGCGGTCTCGATTATCGACTCAAGGAAGAAATTGCACCTTTCGAACTTATCCCAAAATGCGAGATAGCTCTGGCTGAGCTCGAAGTTTTCGAGATTCAGAGCCTTCGCGATGCGCTCGCGCAGCACGTTCGTCGCGGCGAAAAGCCAGCAGCGTCCGCTGCGTTCCTGATTAGTAACGGGCAGGGTCTTTATGTCGATCGAGAACTTCTGCGCCATACGGAAGGAAGCCTTCACGTCGTAAGCCGCGTCGTTCAGGTCGGTCTTCGCGAGCGCGAGGGCGGCAAGCCTGCGCTCCGGGCTCGCCGAGTAAGCGGCGGACCATTTTTCAATATCACCTTTAAGTATTTCGCTCATAATTCCGT
>ONTN01000100.1 GCA_900320765.1 uncultured Eubacteriales bacterium | reverse complement strand
GATAGCGCGGCAGACTGATGCCCGAGGCGTCCGGATAATGATATCCCGCGGGGGTGTAGATTATTGCACACTGCATATCGGTGTAGGCGTTAATAACTCTGCCGGTCCTCTCAGAATAGAGTGAGGCGACGGGAGCGGTGATATCTCCATCGTCCAGAACGTAGAAATCGTCAAAGTATTTCCGCCTGAGCGGGAGCTTTTTCATATTGTCCCGAAGCCTTTTTCCCGCTCTGAAATCGAAGGCCGTATCTTCAACGGACAAAAGCCCGCCCTCCGGAGTGCCGGAAGGGCCGCGCGCGGCTATGTTCGAAGAGCGGAGCTTAAGCACAAGGTCACGGGCGTCGGTAAAGTCTCCGGGGTTAAAGTAGGCGTGATTCGTGGGCGAGAGCACCGTTTCGCGCTCGGGCGTCACCTCATAGCGTATGTTGAGCCTGTGGCTATCGTCAAAGGTGAAGGAGACGGCGGCCTCAACCTTGTCGTTAAAGCCGCACTCGCCCATATCCGTATGGCGCAGGGTGACGGTGTTCTCGCCCGTAACCTCGCCGGAGAAGAGCTTAAACGCCCAGTTTGAGCTTCCGGAGTGCAGGAGATTTGGCTTTTCGCTTATCTCGAGCTGTATATCCTCGCCGTGCAGGCGGCAGCGCCCGTAGGCTATCCTGTTTCCCACTCTTCCGATCGTCGCCGCCTTGAAGCTTTTCTTTTCCATTTCGGCGACATTGGGGCAGGAGAGAACGGCGTTACCGAGCTTCCCGTCCCTGTCCGGCACGAAGACGGACTGGATGACCGCGCCGTAATCGCAGATCTCGGCGTACTCCCCGTGTGAGTTTTCTATTCTGTAAAGCTTGACCGGTCTTCCGTCGGAAAGACGGCCGAAAACGCGCTCAGTTATCATTTCACCTCTCCCTTCAGCTCCTCGAAGCGGGCCTTGAGCTTAAGCTCCACGTTGTGCGGAACGAAGCGGGAGACGTCGCTCCCGTACCTTGCCGCCTCCTTGACTACGGTGGAGCTGAGGTAGCCCCATCTGAGCCCGGTCGTGAGAAAAACCGTCTCGATGCCGGGCATAAGGGCGTGGTTAATCTGGGCAAGCTGCAGCTCGTTTTCAAAGTCTGAAACTGCTCTCAGCCCGCGGACGAGGACAGAGGCGTGGTGCTTCTTCGCGAAATCGACCGTCAGCCCGTCGAAGCTCTCAACGGTGACGTTCTTGAAGGGCGCGCAGCACTCCCTCAGCATTTCCACCCTCTCCTCCGTGGTAAAAAAAGGCTTCTTCGCGCTGTTTATTAGCACGGCTACGATAAGGCTGTCGCTTATCCGGGCAGCCCTTTTGATTATATCAAGATGTCCGTTAGTAACGGGGTCAAATGACCCGGGGTAGACTGCAATTCCCATTTCTCCGCCTCCGATTTTTTACTGATTACAGTAAAACACATTTTAATATAAAATATCAATACTAAAAATAATAAAATGACGAATTGCGGCGCATTATTTTTTGCAGCGTTATTCAAGCCTACAGAGTTTTTTCGCCGGGTGATTTTTGCCTTGACGGGGGGCGGGAAAATAAAATATAATCTTACTGGAAACACTCGGGGAGGGATGAACTTTGAACCGAACTATCCTTTTATTTAGAATTCTTAATATTCAGCTATAGAGCTTTTTGCACCCATTTTGCGGGCGAAAGGCTCTTTTATTTTTATGGAGGTGACCTAAATGAAGAAGGTCGGACTTATCCTCGGAAGCGCGAGCGATATGCCTGTGGCCGAGAAGGCCATTGCGGTTCTGAGAGAGCTGGAGATACCCTTTGAGCTCCACATTTATTCAGCGCACAGAACGCCGGAGGAGGCCAAGGCCTTTTCCGAGACCGCGAGAGAGCGCGGCTTCGGGGCTATTATCTGCGCGGCAGGTATGGCCGCCCATCTTGCGGGAGCAGTCGCCGCGAATACAACTCTGCCCGTGATAGGCATTCCGGTCAGGGGCGGGGCTCTCGACGGGCTCGACGCTCTTTTATCCACGGTCGAGATGCCGACGGGCATACCCGTTGCTACCGTAGCGATAAACGGAGCCGGAAACGCGGCTCTTTTAGCAGCCGAGATCATAGCCGTTTCCGACGAAGCCGTCGCCGCAAAGCTTAAGACGCACAGAGCGGCGCAGAGGGAGAAGGTCCTCGCCGCCTCCAGAGAGGCCGAGGCAAAGTATAACGGGGAGGCAGACTGATGGGCGGCTTTTTCGGAGCGGTGTCGAAGCGCGAGGTCGTCTACGACGTTTTCTTCGGCACGGATTACCACTCCCACCTCGGCACGAGGCGCGGAGGGCTCGCGGTATATAGCCCGGAGGCAGGCATACAGCGCGAGATACACAATATCGAGAACACCCCGTTCCGCACGAAGTTCGAGGCGGAGGCCGCCGAGATGCACGGCAGGAGCGCTATGGGCTGCATATCGGACACAGACCCCCAGCCGATACTGATAAAGAGCTCACTCGGAACTTACGCGATCAGCATGGTCGGAATTATTAACAATATGGACGAGCTCACGATAGAGCTACTTAAGACCCACGGACATTTCGAGGCGATGGGCGGCGGCAGGGTAAATCAGGCGGAGCTATTAGCTATGCTGATTAATTCCGCGGACTCCTTTGCAGACGGAATCAGGTATGCTCAAGACAGGATAAGAGGCACGGCGTCCATTCTCATTCTGACCGACACGGGCGAGATAATCGCCGCAAGAGATAAGGACGGCAGGCTGCCGATGATAATAGGCAGGGACGAGGACGGCTACTGCGTCTCCTTCGAGTCATTCGCCTTTGAGAAGCTCGGCTACAGATACGAGCGCGACCTCGGCCCGGGCGAGATAGTGAGGCTCAACGCCGAGGGCTGCGAGGTGCTCGCCCCGCCGCGCGGCAGAATGAAGATGTGCACCTTCCTCTGGACGTATTACGGCTACCCGAACAGCGTTTACGAGGACTCGAACGTTGAGATAAGCCGGAATATAAACGGCAGACTTTTCGCAGCGAACGAGAAGAAGAACGGAACGTTACCCACCGTAGACTACGTCTGCGGCGTTCCCGATTCCGGAACGGCTCACGCCCTCGGATATGCGCACGAGAGCGGGATATCCTACGGAAGGGCGTTTATAAAATACACCCCGACCTGGCCGCGCAGCTTTATGCCGCAGACCCAGGGGCTGAGGGAAAGGATAGCCAAGATGAAGCTCGTGCCGGTAAAGCAGCTCATTGAGGGACAGCGCCTCCTCTTTGTCGACGATTCGATCGTAAGAGGCACACAGCTTCGCGGCACGGTAAATTACCTCTTTGAAAACGGGGCGAGGGAGATTCACATGCGCTCCGCCTGCCCGCCCGTTATGTACGGCTGCAAATACCTAAATTTTTCACGCTCGAACACGGATATGGAGCTCATCGCCCGCAGGACGATATCCGAGCTTGAGGGCGAGGCCGGACAGGACCACGTCGCCGAATACGCCGACGGGACGACAGAGCGCGGCAAGGCCATGCGCTGCCATATAGCAAAGAGCCTCGGCTTCAACAGCCTCGAATACCAGACCCTTGAAGGTACGCTTTCCTCCGTCGGCATAGATAAGTGCAAGCTCTGCACCTACTGCTGGAACGGTATCGAATAAAGAAAAAGGAGCTTTTTTACGATGGAAAACTCAAGATCAGATCGTTACGCGGCTGCCGGAGTGGACATCACCGCGGGCTACAGAGCCGTTGAGCTTATGAAAAAGCATGTTCAGAGAACGAAGACGCCCGGAGCGGACGTAGATATCGGCGGCTTCGGCGGCCTTTTCGTTCCCAATATAGCCGGAATGCGCGAGCCCGTCCTCGTCTCCGGAACGGACGGAGTGGGCACGAAGCTCAAGCTTGCCTTCGACCTCGAGCGCCACGGCACCGTCGGCATCGACTGCGTCGCTATGTGCGTTAACGACATCATCTGCGCGGGAGCGAAGCCCCTCTTTTTCCTCGACTACATAGCCTGCGGCAAGAACGAGCCGGAGAAGATAGCCGAGATAGTCGGCGGAGTGGCCGAGGGCTGCGTCCGCGCGGGAGCCGCTCTCATCGGCGGAGAGACAGCCGAGATGCCCGGCTTCTACCCCGTGAATGAATACGACCTTGCGGGCTTTGCCGTCGGCATAGTCGATAAGGATAAGGTCCTCGATTCAAAGAACGTCTCAGAGGGCGACGTGATAATCGCTCTGCCCTCGTCCGGCGTACACTCCAACGGCTTCTCCCTCGTCAGAAGGATACTTGCCGATTCCTACACGGATCTCTACGCCATACTTCCCGAGCTCGGGATGAGAACTTTAGGCGAGGCGCTTTTGGAGCCGACGAAGATCTACGTTAAGCCGATGCTCGCTCTTATGGACAAGGTCAGGGTCAAGAGCGTCGCGCATATCACCGGCGGAGGTTTCTTTGAGAATATACCGCGCGCCCTGCCCGCAGGCCTCTCCGCCCGCATCGAGAAGAGCAGAGTCCGCGTTCTCCCGATATTCAAGGTGCTGCAGCGCCTCGGCTCTGTGCCCGAGCGCGAGATGTTCAACGTGTTCAATATGGGCGTCGGCATGGTGACGGTAGTGAGCCCGCAGGAAGCGGGAGAGGCGCTCGATATCCTGAGAGCAAACGGCGAGGACGCCTACGTTATCGGCTTTGTTTCTAAGGGCGGCGACAGGGTGCAGCTCGTATGAAAAAGGCGAGGATAGCCGTCCTCGTTTCGGGCGGCGGCACGAACCTGCAGGCTCTCATAGATGCGGAGAAAAGCGGAAAGCTCATCTCGGGCGAGATAGTTCTCGTCGTCTCGAACGTGAAGAGCGCTTACGCCCTCGAGAGAGCGAAAAACGCGGGTATCGAGGGGGTGTTCATCTCCAAGAAGGCCGCGGGAGGCCAGGAGGGCTTTGAGAGAGAGCTTCAGGGGCTTATGACGGAGAAAAAGATTGATCTCATAATCCTCGCGGGCTTTATGAGCATACTGACGGCGAACTTCACCTCAAAGTGGCCGGAGAGGATAATAAACGTGCATCCCGCTCTTATCCCCAGCTTCTGCGGCAAGGGATACTACGGGCTCCGCGTACACGAGGCCGCCCTCGAGTACGGAGTGAAGGTCACGGGGGCAACGGTGCATTTTGTGAACGAGGTGCCGGACGGAGGCAGGATAATCTTCCAGAAGGCAGTCGAGGTAAAAGAAAACGATACTCCGGAGACGCTGCAGAGGCGGGTAATGGAGGAGGCCGAGTGGCAGCTCCTTCCCGCCGCCGCGGAGAAGGTATCCGGCGAAATAATAAAGGAGAGAGACTAATGAGGGAAAGGCGTTTGACGAATCCAAGATGGTCGATCCAAGCCTTATCATCTATCACCCCGTCCGCGAGACTGAGAAGGGGCTCATCGTTACAAACGGCGACCAGACCGATACGGTCAGGGACTACGGCGATTTCAAGGCGGGGCTTATGACCCGCGAGTACGAGCCGGACGAGCCCAACTACACCCCCAGGATTTCTGCTATGATATATAAGGACGGCTCCTTCGATATTTCCATCCTGAAGCATAAGGACGGGCGCTGCCTCAGAGAGTTTTTCTGCTACGAGGGCGCGAACGAGGGAAAGGGCTATTTTATCAGCACCTACGAGGGAGACGGAGCCCCGCTGCCCACTTTTTCCGGCGAGCCGATAGAGATAGATATGCCAGAGCCCGAAGAGGTCTGGGCGGCTCTCAACGCGGATAACAAGGTATCGCTCTATACGAACGTGAAGGGCGAGGTAAAGCTTTTCAACAAACATTTAGGCGACTGAGGAGAAAAGGTTGAAACAAGTTTCAACCTTATTTGAATTAGAAGCCGTTTTTCTCGCCGCTGCGCGGCAACCGAAAAACATGGCATTTATGACCATTCTATTTCATGGTCATTTTGTGCCTTGAACTTCAGTGAAAGGAATGGTCATAATAATGAAGGAATTTGAGCTTAAATACGGATGCAATCCCAACCAGAAGCCCGCAAAAATATATATGAAGAGCGGGAAAGACCTGCCCATCGAGGTATTAAACGGCCGCCCCGGCTATATAAACTTCCTCGACGCGATGAACTCATGGCAGCTCGTTATGGAGCTGAAGCGCGAGCTCGGCATCCCCGCCGCCGCGAGCTTTAAGCACGTTTCCCCAGCCGGCGCCGCCCTCGGCCTTCCGATGAGCGATACGCTCAAGAAGGCCTGCTTCGTGGACGATATCAAGGGCCTTGACGACAGCCCTATCGCCCTTGCCTACGCGAGAGCGAGAGGCACCGACAGAATGTGCTCCTTCGGCGACTGGATCGCCCTCTCCGACGCCTGCGACGAGGTCACCGCCCGCATAATAAAGCGCGAGGTCTCCGACGGAGTCATCGCCCCCGCCTATACCGAGGCCGCCCTTGAGATACTAAAGGCGAAGAAGAACGGGAATTACAACGTCGTCCGCATCGACCCCGACTACGTTCCCGAGCACCAGGAGACGAAGGACGTCTTCGGCGTAACCTTCGAGCAGGGGAGAAACGATTTCGTAATCAACTACGACCTTCTGAAAAACGTGGTCACCGCAAACAAGGAGATTCCCGAGGATAAGAAGCGCGACCTTATCGTGAGCCTTATCACCCTCAAATACACCCAGTCCAACTCCGTCTGCTTTGCTTACGACGGACAGGCTATCGGAGTCGGAGCGGGACAGCAGAGCCGCATCCATTGCACCCGCCTTGCGGGCTCAAAGGCCGACACCTGGTTTCTCCGCCAGAGCCCGAAGGTCATGGCGCTCAAGTTTAAGCCCGGCCTCGGCAGAGCCGACAGGGACAACGCAATAGACGGATATATTAACAGGAACGAGGAGGACGTCACCGCCGACGGCGTGTGGCAGCGCTTCTTCGCCGAGAGACCCGAGCCCTATACCGACGCAGAGCAGAGGGCCTATCTCGATACCATCACAGGCGTATCCCTCGGCTCGGACGCCTTCTTCCCCTTCGGAGACAATATCCAGCGCGCCGCGAAATCCGGCGTTAAGTACGTCGCGGAGCCGGGCGGCAGCGTCAGAGACGATAACGTGATCGAGACAGCCGATTCCTACGGTATGGCTATGGCGTTTACAGGAATGAGGCTCTTCCACCACTGATACCTACGGAGGGTAACTATGAACATTCTCGTTATTGGCGGCGGAGGCCGCGAGCACGCGATAATAAAGGCGCTCAAGAAGAATAAGAACGTTGAGACCGTATATTGCCTGCCCGGAAACGGCGGCATACAGGGCGACGCGGAGTGCTACCCCGTCGGCGCGAAGAACATACCGCTCATCGTCCACTTCGCCGAGACGCATAAGATAGACTACGCCGTTGTCGCTCAAGACGACCCCCTCGCCCTCGGCTGCGTCGACGCTCTGAACTCTCTCGGCATACCCTGCTTCGGCCCGGATAAGAAGGCAGCGAGGATAGAGGCAAGCAAGGTCTTCGCCAAGGAGCTTATGAAAAAATACGGCATACCGACGGCGAGATACGAGGTATTTACCGAGGCCGAAAAGGCTCTTAAATACGTTGAGACCTGCCCGATACCCACCGTCGTCAAGGCGGACGGCCTCGCCCTCGGCAAGGGAGTGACCGTCGCCATGACCCGCGAGGAGGCGAAGAGAGCCGTTATCTCCTGCATGGAGGACAAGGCCTTCGGCGAGGCGGGCAGCTCCATAGTCATCGAGGAGTACCTCAAGGGCCCCGAGGTCAGCGTGCTGAGCTTTACGGACGGCGAGAGCGTCGTGCCGATGATATCGAGCATGGATCACAAGCGCGCCCACGACGGCGACGAGGGACTGAACACCGGCGGAATGGGCACGATAGCCCCGAATCCGTACTACACCCCCGAGATAGCAGCCGAGTGTATGGAAAAAATATTCGTTCCCACGATAAAAGCAATGGCGGCGGAGGGCTGCCCCTTCAAGGGCTGCCTCTACTTCGGGCTTATGATAACGAAGGACGGGCCTAAGGTCATCGAGTATAACTGCCGCTTTGGCGATCCCGAGACACAGGTCGTGCTCCCGCTTTTAAAGTCCGATCTTCTCACCGTTATGCGCGCGACTACCGAGGGAAAGCTTGCGGAAACGCCCGTCGAGTTTTCCCAAAAATCCGCCGCCTGCGTGATAATCGCCTCGAAGGGATACCCGGTGAAATACGAGTCCGGCTTTAAGATCGAGCTTCCCGCCCCGGAGGAGGGAAAGGAGATCTACGTCGCGGGCGCCGAAAGGCGCGAGGACGGGCTCTACTCTAAGGGCGGCAGAGTCCTCGGAGTAACGGCGGTTGCCGGATCGCTTGAGGAAGCCGTTTGTGAGGCGTACGCTTACGCGGACAAGGTGAAATTTGAAAACGGGCTCGACGTCAGCGCGGAGTGCAGCCGAATCTGCGACATCATGCTGACGCGCGACCCGCGGATGCGGGAGCTGATCAAGCGCAACTTCCGTCCACAGGATTATTTTGAGATCCACTCACGCATGGTCGGAACGGGCATGATCGGCGGCAAGGCCTGCGGAATGCTGCTGGCCAGGAAGATCACGGAAAACCAGCTCCCGGAGGTGTTTTCGCGGATCGAGCCCCATGATTCCTTCTAT
>ONTN01000024.1 GCA_900320765.1 uncultured Eubacteriales bacterium | reverse complement strand
CCTATCTCGCCGATCTTGGAAATGATGCCGGCGAGCTTGCGGAGAGCCTGGCTCATAAGCCTCGCCAAAACGCCGACGGAGGAATCGCCCATCTCGCCCTCTATCTCGCTTCTCGGAACGAGGGCTGCGACCGAATCGACGACGACGATATCTACGGCTCCGCTTCGCACCAGGGTCTCGGTTATCGAGAGGGCGTCCTCGCCCGTATCCGGCTGGGAGATGAGAAGATTGTCGATATTCACTCCGACCGCTCTCGCGTAGGCCGGCTCAAGGGCGTGCTCCACGTCGATATAGGCGGCCTCTCCGCCGGCCTTCTGGGCGGAGGCGACCATATGGAGGGCGAGGGTCGTCTTACCCGATGACTCAGGCCCGTAGATCTCGATTATCCTTCCCTTGGGAACTCCGCCGATACCGAGCGCAAGGTCAAGCGAGAGCGAGCCCGTAGGCAGCGCCTCCACGTTCACCTGCATGCCCGAGCCGAGGCGCATTATGCTGCCCTTGCCGTAGCTCTTCTCGATCTGGCTTATCGCGCTCTCAAGAGCTCTCTTCCTGTCCTCCGCGCTGTCCGGAAGCGTGGACGCGACGGCTGCTTTTTTCTTCTCTGCCATATTCTTATCCTCCAATGAAATTGATTACTTTTTTGTTGCTGCAACTATCCGCTTTACTCCGGCGGCGTCCTTATGGTAAGCGGCGGTGAAGCCGCGCTTTTCGAGCATTTTTCCGATGGCCTCGGCCTGCCCTTCTCCGCATTCAAAGAGGATAAAGCCGTCCTCGCGCAGAATATCCGTCCAGCGGGGTATGATGGCGCGGTAGAAATCAAGGCCGTCCTCTCCCCCGTCAAGAGCCTCGCGCGGCTCAAAATCCTTTACCGAGGTATCGAGCTCCGGTATCTCCGCCGAGGGGATATAGGGCGGATTGGATACGATTATATCGAATCTGCCCAGAAGCATAGGCGGCTGGTGGAGCGCGTCCGCCTCGATCACCGTTGTATTGCGCTGGACGGAGTTTTTAATGACGTTCTGCCGCGCCGTTCTCAAGGCGCGCATTGAGTTATCGACGAGGACTACCCTCGCATCCGCCACGGCGGAGGCGATCGAGATGCCGATGCAGCCCGTTCCGCAGCAGAGGTCGAGCACTCTCGCGCCCTGGGTCGAGTTTCGCGCGCGTAAAAGCTTTATCGAGAGCTCGGCGAGAGCCTCGGTATCGGGGCGGGGTATGAGCACCCCGTCGTCCACCTTCATCGGCAGCCCCATAAACTCCCACTCGCCGAGGATATAGGCTATCGGCTCGCCCGCTATCCTCCGCTCAAGCATTGTCTCCACCCTCTCCTCGGTGTCTCCGAGGGCGTAGAGCTTCAGATCGCGGAAAAACTGCTCCCGCGATTTTTCACTAACCGCGCTTATCATAAGCCTCGCCTCAAGGTCGTAGGCCTCGATCCCCGCCGCCTTCAGTCTCTTCCTCGCGGCAAGGTACAGATCGTTGTACGTTTTAATATAAATCGCCCCCTGATAGCCTTACCAAGCGTCCGAGCCGGCGACCTCCGGCTTTACGAGCTCGAGCGAGCGGATCGCCACCTCGAGCATAGAGTCGTCCGGCTCCTGAGTGGTGATAAGCTGCAGCGCCTTGCCGGGCGCGGAGATTATCCTCGTAAACCAGTTATCGTGCCTGCCCGCGTATTTTATAAGCTCGTAGCTTATGCCGACGGTGACCGGCAGAAGGGCGAGCCTCAGCGCCATGCGGAGCCATACGCTCTCGACGTTCACAACGGAGAATACGAGGATGCTGACCACCATTACTATTATCATAAAGCTTGTGCCGCAGCGGGGATGAAGCCGGGGCTGGCTTCTCGCGTTCTCCACCGTGAGCGGAAGGCCCGCCTCATAGCAGAATATCGTTTTATGCTCGGCTCCGTGGTACATCCACACCCGCTTTATCTCCTTCATCTTCGATGCGAGGATCATATAGAGGAGGAATATCGCTATCCTGATAACCCCCTCGATGAGGTTTCGCAGTATCCGGCTCTCCACCGCCTTGTAGAAGAGCCCCGCGAGCACGGTAGGAAGCAGGATGAAAAGGCCGACGGAGACTGCAATTCCGATAACGACGGAAATGCCTATAATGATCTTCTGAGCCTTTTCGCCGGTGAAATGCTTCTCTATCCACTTATCGAGCTTATCGGGCTCAGCCTCCTCCTCGGGGAGGAACGAGGCGGAGTAGGTCAGCGCCTTCACGCCCTTTATCATCGTATCTACGAAGTTAACGCTTCCCCTTATTATCGGCCAGCCGAAGGGAGAAAACTTATCCTTCGGGCTCGTTATGCTCTCGACCTTCTCCTCAAGCGTGCCGTCCGGCTTGCGGACCACGATGGCCTCCTTATCCGGCCCCCGCATCAGTATGCCCTCCATCAGGGCCTGCCCGCCTATCGAGGTCTTGAAGGCGGGGCATTTTTTAGTATCACTCATTCTCTTTGCTTCTTTCCTTTTTTAGCTTACGGTCTTATATTTCCTCCGCGGCGGGGAGGGATATCGTCACCTCCGTGCCGCCGCCCTCAGCGTTCGCGAGGGTCAGCGTTCCGCCGTGGTATTTTATTATCTCATCGCACACGGAAAGGCCGATGCCGCTTCCTCTCTTCTTCGAGCTGCCCTTGTAAAAGCGCATCTTGACCTTGTCGAGCTCGTCCTCCGGTATGCCGGGGCCGAAATCGCGGAATTTTATTATTATGCTGTCGCCGGCTCGCCCGGTCGAGACGACTATGCGCTTTCCCTCGGCGGCGTACTTCGCCGCGTTGTCAAACAGGTTGTAGAAAACCTGTCTCAGCCTCTCCGGGTCTCCGTTTATGAGCGGGAGCTCGTCCTCGTAAGGCTCGTAGCTTATCTCGAGCCCGTCCTGCATTAGAAGCTCGCGGTAGGCGAATATGGAGTCCTCCAGCTCGGCGGCGGCGTCCATCTCGACCGCGTTAAGAGTAAAGCGCCCGTCCTGTATCCTCGTGAAGTCCAGAAGCTCCTCTACCATCTTAGTCAGTCTGCGGCTCTCCTTTAATATCGTGGCGACGCCGCGCTTCTCATCCTCATCGAGGTTTTCATCGTATGAAAGGGTCTCGCTCCAGCCGGATATCGCCGTCAGCGGCGTCCTCAGCTCGTGGGATACCTGGGATATAAACTCCGTCTGCGTCTTTTCCGCGCGGGAGAGCTTTATCGACATATCGTTCAGAACGTCGACCATATCGCCGATCTCGTCGGAATACTTCTTCGTTATCTGCGTGCCGTAGCTCCCGTCGGCTATGCGCTGGGCTACGGCGGTTATCTCGCGCATCGGGTCGATGACGGAGGAGAGGAACATAAGGTTTATAAAGAGGACTAAGAGCATTACCGCCGCTCCGACGCCGACGGCGCCCATCGTAGTTCCGAAGCTCCGCTCGTCCGCGAGGCGCATGCTGGTAACGTAGCGCATAACGCCGATGACCTGCCCGTCGGAATAGCGCATCGGGGCGGAGACCGCCATTATATGCTCGCCCGTCGACGGGTTTTTGCCCTCCCATACCGATACAGCGCCGTCCGACAGGGCGGACGAAATATCCTCCGTGCCCGGAGCAGTTCCCGCCGACATCGTAGAATACGAGGAGATAAGTATCCTTCCGCCGGTGTCGATAAACTGCAGGTCGAGCTTGTTCGCCGCATCGAAGTTCTCAATGTAGAGATATGCCGAGTCGTAATACTCAGCGAAGGTGCGGGTTATATAGTTTGCGAAGAAGTCCGCCGTAGTCGTCGCCTTCGTGATAAGTCCATCGCGCACGGCTGATTTTACGTTGTTCGTGCTCATAACGGAAAAGAGGGATACCGCCATAACGACGATGACAAGGATAACGAGCAGGGTGCTCATTATCCAGCGCCGCCTCAAGCCCCTGACCTTGGGGAGCATTATCGGATTTTCGGACCTGTTCATTTAACCGCTCCCCTCCTTTCAGGGTGTTTATCAGCGTTTACTCAATCAGAAACCCCACTTATATCCGTAGCCCCAGACAGTCGTTATGTATGCGGGGTTCGTGGGGTCGTCCTCTATCTTTATCCTCAGCCTGCGGATATTGACGTCCACTATCTTGAGCTCACCGAAGTAATCCCTGCCCCATACGGAGTTTAAGATATCCTCACGGGAAAGGGCTCTGCCCGGGTTATCCATAAAGAGCTTCATTATCGAATACTCCACCTGGGTAAGCCTTATCCTCTCGCCGTTCTTCTCAAGCGTGCGGTTCCTCGTGTTCAGATGGAAGGAGCCCTGGATTATATCGTCCGAGCCTCTTACCTCCTCGTCGCCTCCGACCCTGCGGACGAGGGCGTCCACCCTCGCGGTTAGCTCTGCCGGTGAGAAGGGCTTGGTTACATAGTCGTCCGCCCCTGTCATAAGGCCGGTGACCTTGTCCATCTCCTGCGTCCTCGCGGTGAGCATAATTATGCCGATGCGCGGATTAGTTGCCCTTATCTGGCGGCAGACCTCAAAGCCGTCGATATCGGGGAGCATTATATCGAGGAGGGCGACCTTGATATCGGGATTTTCTCGCATCTTGTCAAGAGCCTCCTTGCCCGTGGCAGCCTCGATGGGCTCGTAGCCCGACCTTTTGAGATTTATTACGACGAAGCTTCTTATCCCAGCCTCGTCCTCAAGCACAAGAATTTTTTTCATTTCTTAATCACCCGTTATCCACTCAGAGTAGAGCACTCTGAAATTCTGCTTTATAAGCTCCTCCGTCACGGTAAAGCCCGCGTCCGGCGCCTCGGTTATCTCGGCGGCGTAAAGCTTGTCCTCGTCCTGATTGAGGGCGAAGCGCCCGCCGGCCGCCGCTCTCTCCTCCTTGTTGTCGCCCGAGAGGGTGTAAACGGTGAGGAAATCCTCCGCGTTCTCAACCCCGTCGCCTATGTATGAGAAGATGACGCCTCGCTCCCCGTTCACCTCGTCGCGGCGGCGGACTGATATTTTTCCGGCCCAAAGCTCGGGGATTATCAGATACCACGAGTCCGTGTTGTTCGTAAACGTGGTCGCGACCCTCGCGCTTCTGCCGTACACAGTGTAGTTCGACCAGATCGTGAGGTAATAGGCTCCCGCCTCCGGCAGGGCGGGCATCGGCTCGAGCTTCGGGATATCGAGGACGTCGTCCCCGTTTATATCGCGGCACCAGACCTGAGAGGACCTCGCCGTGTCGCTCGCTCCCGTCGCCGCGTCGAGCGTTATATTCTGAAAGGCCCCGTTCCTGCAGGCCAGCACGTCGGTGATAAGTCCGGAAACGCCTATCGTGCTCTCAACTATGAGAGAGGAGCGCCCGTCCATCAGCCTGCCCGATCGCACGCGGGCAAGGCTCCTGATACCCTGAGAGAGGAGCACCGTGCTCGAGGCCATCTCGCCGTCCTCCTGCAGGGTGTACATAGCCGCCTCCCCGTTCTCCTCCGAAGAGCTGAGCCTCAGCGCGACGATGTCCGTCGTCCCGTTATCGTCGATATCGACGGCGGAAAATCTCGTGTAGTCCGTGTTCAGTATCTGGGCGGGCTGAAAGCCGCGCATCGAGTAGACGGATAGGATATTCATACCCGAGGCTATCCTCCAGCCGACGGCGATCTCCCTTGCGGACGATCCGTCCATATTGAGGTAGCTTATGCTGTCGATGCCGCTGCCCTCGCCCTCTATCCTCGCGACCTCGGTGTACTTCCCGCCGACTGACTGGAATATGACTATCTTCTGCGGCTTCGAGGCTCCCGGCTGGGAGAGAAAGGCTAACGCCTCCTTCACCCCGTCTCCGTCGATATCCTCGAGCTGCACGGCCTGCCTGTTCGAGCCCGAGGAGGGCGCCGAGTATTCCGCGCCGCCGTCCAAAAGCTCGTTTATCTCGTTCTGAAGCTGTAGATACGCGTCCGAAAGGCGGGGAAGGGCGTAAAGCTCGTCCGCCGTGCTCCCCCCGCAGCCCGAAAGGAAGAGGGTGAGAGCCGCCAGGAGGGCGCAGATCCATCTTTTATTCACTTCGCCCATCTCCTTCCCGGCGCATAATCCGCATTATAATACAGGATATATTCTACCATAAAGCGAAGGCTTTGTGTAGCTGTAATTTGTAAAATTTTATCGCAAAAAAGACGGCAAAAAATCCGCCGGAGGCGCATTTTGGTTTTTTTCGTTTTTTAGAGTTTTTAGGTATTAATCTGCCGGGATACTTTAACATTGTCGGCTGATTTTTCAAATTCAAAAACTATTTATAAGTTTTTATGGCCACTTGCTGGAATATTTTTTTAATGATATAGTATTTGATAATCAAATGAAGCGAGGTTACGCCCATGATATCAGCACTTTTCACCGGAGTTTACGAGGCGCTTTACGGGCTCGGGCTCTCAGAGATCGCCGTTTCGGTCATTTTCTTCCTTATCGGCTTCGTCCTATTGATAAAGGGCGGAGACTGGTTCGTCGACGGGTCGGTCGGACTCGCCCACCGCTTTCATCTCCCTGAGCTTCTGATCGGCGCGACGATAGTGTCCATCGGCACGACCCTGCCCGAGGTTATGGTCTCAAGTCAGGCCGCCGCCTCAGGAAACGCCGGCATTTCATACGGCAACGCGATCGGCTCGATAATATGCAACACGAGCCTTATCGCCGCCCTCACGATAGCGATCAGGCCCTCGGCGGTCAATAAAAAGTCCCTTGTCTTCCCTGTTGCCGCCTTTTTCACCGCCGCTATCCTCTATTCCGGCTTCGCGATTACCACCGGGCGCTTCTCCCGCTGGAACGGCGTCTTCTTCCTTCTTATGTTCGTCGCGTATATGGTGATAACCGTCATTCAAATGAAGAAAAACCCCGAGGCGGTCGAGACCGAGCCCGAGGCGGAAGAAAAAAAGCCCTCCCCTTTATGGAAGGACCTTCTGCTCCTCGTTGTCGGCGCCGTCGCCATAGCTATCGGCGCGAACTTCCTCGTTGACCACGGCACCGTTATCGCCACCTCCCTCGGCGTTCCAGAGAGCGTCGTCGGGCTCACGATGGTCGCCCTCGGCACGAGCCTGCCCGAGCTTATCACGGCTGTGACCTCGCTCATAAAGGGTCACTCGAGCCTCTCTCTCGGCAACATCATCGGCGCGAACCTCTTTAACATAGTCCTCGTTTCCGGCGCGGCGATAACGATATCGCCCTTCAATATCCCGGCTGAGAGGACGCTTTTCGGCGTAAACTCCTCCCTTATCGTGGATATTCCCGTTATGCTGGCGGTGATGGCGATAATGTGCCTCCCCGCCCTTAAAAAGGGAAAGCTCTCCCGCTGGCAGGGCGTTACTCTGCTCCTCATCTACGTCGCCTTCACCGCCTATCAGTTCTTCTCATAAGGTGAGGATATGGAGAAGATAGATCACATCCGTCTTTCAGAAGACGATAACTCCCTTATCATCCTCGACCAGACTCAGCTCCCGAACTGCGAAGAATATCTTGAGCTGAGAACTCCCGAGGAGATGTACCGCGCGATAAAGCGCCTCGAGGTGCGCGGCGCGCCCGCCATCGGCATTTTCGCGGGCTTTTCTATGTACGTTCTCGCCCGGGGCTTTTCCGGGCTTCCCTACCCCGAATTCCGGGCGAAATTCATTGAAGCAGCGGATTATCTCAACTCCTCCCGGCCGACGGCGGTCAATCTTAGCTGGGCTCTCCGCCGCGTAAAGCGGGTCGTGGACGATTCTTCCGCCCTCTCCCCCGCCGGTATCCTCCCGCTTTTAAAAAACGAAGCGCAGGCGATTTTGGAGGAGGATATCGCTATGTGCCGAGCAATAAGCGGGCACGGCCTCAGCCTACTCAAGGATGGCGACGGGGTGCTGACCCACTGCAACGCAGGCCCGATAGCGACGAGCAGATACGGCACCGGCCTTGGCCCCCTCATTCTCGGCGCCGAGCGCGGTATGTACCTTCGCGCCTATTCCGATGAGACGAGGCCGCTATTGCAGGGCGCGAGGCTCACGAGCTGGGAGCTTATGCGCGCGGGAGTGGACGTCACCCTTATCTGCGACAATATGGCCTCCGCGGTTATGAAAGATGGCCTCGTTCAGTTCTGCTTCGTAGGCTGCGACAGGGTCGCCGCAAACGGCGACACGGCGAACAAAATCGGTACCTCCGGCGTCGCAATACTTGCGAAGCACTACGGGATCCCCTTCTACGTTCTCGGTCCTAGCTCCACGATAGACCTCTCCGCGAAAACCGGCGAGGATATAAAAATCGAGCTGCGAGACCCGGACGAGATACGCTCACTCTGGTACGCCGAGCCGATGGCACCCGAGGGCGTGAAGTGCTATAACCCCGCCTTCGACGTTACCGACCACTCGCTGATAAGCGGAATAATCACCGAAAAGGGCATAATAAAGCCGCCGTACACAGAAAACCTCGCAAGCTTGTTTGCATGAAATTGGAGGAATTTATGGAGTACGAACCAGGAAAAAGCGTCACCGTCAATATCGTATGCTGCGCTCTTATCGCTCTTATGCTCCTGACCCTGTTCTTCGGCTGGGTCGGAGTTTCCGAAAGGGGCAAGCTCTATTGGGCCGAGTTTCGCGATAACTTTGACTATGTAACGGACAGTCTTGAGGACGAGCTGGAAGACTACGACGTAAGCTCGGATACGCAGAATAAGCTTATAAAAAGCGTAAATTCCTTTCGAGACGGCAAGCTCTCGCCTATCGAGGCGCTTTCCATACTTATAAGTACGAAGGCCGCGATAAAGGAGGTCGGCGAGTATCTCGGGCCCGAGGAGGCGCAGAACGCTATTCTCGGCATAACCGCAATTACGGCCGTATTCGCCGCCGTCATCATACTCATCGTCGTTCTCGGTCTTCTGAACGCCTACCGCGCCGCGCGAGGGAAGGGCGGCGTCGCCCCCGCGGTCATAAACTCGATTCTGATAACCCTGCTCATCGTTGTCTTCGTTCTGATAGCAGAGATGGTAAATTCCTCGAACGATATCGTTCCCATAGGGGCGGCGCATAGTTATTTATCAGACGGCTTAGTCTCGCTCACCCTCTATCCCCCGCTCGCCCTCGTCCTTTCAATAGCCGTTATCGTGCTCTCGGCAAAGTGCCGCGCGAGCAAAAAAGCCCCGGAGTCACCCTTCAACTCGCCCTACGTAGCCCCGCCGGTGCCTGATAACGAGCTATACAGCCGCTGCACCCTCCCCAAGGGCTACGGCTTCGAGCCGGAGGACGACGAATACGTTGAAGGCGAAGAAGACGCAAATGATTATTAAAATATCCGCCTCCCGAAATGATCGGGAGGCGGTTTTCTATTTCAGATCGCCCGCTTCAAAGCTCGATTCGCCCTCTTCGCCGTCCGCGCTTTCGGCCTCGATCTCCTTTATGACGCACTCATTGCCCGTCAAGAGCCAGGTCTCGCCGGAGTGGCAGTAGGGGCACTCGCGCCCGTATTTAACGGTCTCGTAGGTCTTGCCGCAGCCGTCGCAGTAGGTGACGGCGGGTATCGTCTCAAGCTTCAGCTCGCTCTCGGCGAGGACGTGGTGGCGACCCTTAAAATAGTTCCAGCAGTCGACGAAGTAATCCGTCATTATCCCGCTCACCTCGCCGACCTGCAGGGTCACGGAGCCGATTTTTGAAAGTCTCTGCTCCTCAGCCGTTTCGTTTAACGTTTCGGCGAGGTGGAGGACTATGCCCATTTCGTGCATATCAGCTCTTCTTTCCGAAAATGATCCTCGCCTCGCGCTTCATTGCGTAGGCGGCGACCTTTCCCATCTTGTCCTCGCAGCGGACCATATTAGAAGCCTCGGGCAGATCGCGGGAAAGATGTATCGCGTCAAACTCGCAGCGGGTGGTGCAGAGTCCGCAGCCGACGCAGCGGTTTATATCGACGACGGTGGCTCCGCAGCCGAGGCAGCGGGCCGCCTCCGTCTTCACCTGCTCCTCGGTGAGAGGCAGGCGGAGATCGCGGAAGGTCTCTGTCGCCTTGCCCGGCTTTTTGCCCGGTATCTGGCGCTTGGCGTTATCGAAGGATTCGATAACGATATCGTCCTTGTCGAGCTCCTTAAACTCGCGCAGGTCTCTCGCTATTCTCTGGCTCTGTCCGGGGTGGACGGATCTGTGCATGCTCTCCGCCCCCGCTCTTCCGGCGGCTATCGCGTCGATGGCGAAGCGGGCGCCGTGGGCTATGTCGCCGCCGACGAAGATATCGGGTACGCTCGTCTCGAAGGTCACGGGATCGTAAACTATCGCCCCGTTCGGCTTTCTGTTTATCTCAATCCCGTCTAAGAGGCCGCCCCAAACTGCGGACTGGCCTATCGCCTCGAGGACGTTTTCACACTCTACGGTTATAGCATCGTTCTCGTCATACTCCGGGCTGAAGCGGTGATTTTCGTCGTAAACGCGGGTGCATCTCTTGAATACTACGCCTGTGACTTTTCCGCCCTCGGTGAGTATCTCCTTGGGACCCCAGCCGTTTTTGACCTCTATGCCCTCTTCCTTAGCCTCCTCGACCTCGTCGTGAGCCGCGGGCATCTCTTTTTCGCTCTCAAGGCAGAGCATCGTGACCTTGCCGCCGGTCGCTCTCGCGGCGCTTCTCGCAACGTCGACCGCCACGTTTCCGCCGCCGACTACGACGACGTCGCCGGAAAGGCGCAGGCTGTCGTCCTGATTTACGCGGTAGAGGAATTCGACGCCGCTCTCAACGCCCTTCGCCTCCTCGCCGGGAACTCCCGTTTTGCGCCCGCCCATCAGGCCGATGGCGATATAGAAGGCCTTGTAGCCGTCCTTGCGGAGGGAGTCTATCGTAACGTCGCGCCCGACCTCGACGCCGCAGCGGATCTCAACGCCCATCTGGCGGAGAACGTCGATCTCGGCCTCGATAACGTCCTTCTCAAGCCTGAAGGAGGGTATGCCGTTTGTAAGCATTCCGCCGGGGCGCTTCTCCTTTTCAAACACGGTCACGTCGTAGCCGCGCTTTCTGAGATAATAGGCGCAGGAGAGACCGGCCGGGCCGGCTCCGATAACAGCCATCTTATAGTCGGGGCCCCACATACCGCCGTCGTCCTTCTCGCAGATGGGGACGTATCTCGTCTCGGCCTTGAGCTCCTGGGCGGCTATGAACTTCTTTATCTCGTCGATAGCTATCGGCTGATCGACGGTGCCCCTCGTGCAGGCGTCCTCGCAGCGGCGGTTGCAGACCGCTCCGCAGACTGCGGGGAAGGGGTTATCCTGCTTTATGAGCTTGAGGGCGTCGAGGTATCTGCCCTCGGCCGCCATCTTAACGTAGCCCTGAACGGCAAGGTGGGCGGGGCAGGCGGTCTTGCAGGGCGCCGTGCCCGTGTCGTAGCAGTTTATCTTCGCGTCCTCGCGGTAGTTAACGTTCCAGTTGTCCGCAGTCCATTTTGTTGAATCCGGCAGCTTCGTGAGGGGATACTGTATCTCCCCCTGTTTCGTGCAGAGCTTCTGTCCGAGCTTTGCCGCGCCGACGGGGCAGACCTCTACGCACTTTCCGCAGGCGACGCATTTTTCCTTCTCAACGTGGGCTCTGTAGGCGCTGCGGGACATATTCGGCGTGTTGTAAAGCTGGCTCGTTCTCAATGCGTTGCAGACGCCGGGGG
>ONTN01000099.1 GCA_900320765.1 uncultured Eubacteriales bacterium | reverse complement strand
GCCTCCATAATGCGCCTGTCGTGACCCTCGGTGAATACGATGCGCCTGCCCTTCCCGGCAAGCTTTTCCTTAAGTGCCTCAAAAAGATCCATTGGTGATTCCTCCTTGATATATTGATTTAATTTTCAATTTCTCTTACAAGCCCGAACTCTGCGTAGGATTCGCGGAGGGTTTCGATTATTTCTTCGGTGTTAAAAACGATCTTTCGCCCTTCCCAATATCCGTTGATTTTACCCCAGCCGACGTTCGTTTCGCATTTCTCCGCGCCGGGAAAATGGCGGTCTGTGTCTAAAAACTCCGCTTCGGGATCGTCCGATATTAAAGGCTGAAAGTTAGAATCAAAATACGCACCCGCAAAAATAATATCGCCGGACGCCGATTTGCCTTCAGTCCAGTCGTGGCGATAGCTCAGCCCGCTCTCATAAACGACTCCGCCCTCAAGCGTTATCGCGAATACGGTGTCCCAGTGCTCGTCCGCCTCCTCTCGGTAGGTATCGTAACCAATATAGGAATAAACGCCGTCTGAAATATATGTGGTTATTGATTCAACCTCAACATAATGGCTCAGATCCGGCTCGGAATAGCTTACGGCAAGGTTTTTAATCTCTTCCGGGCAGTATATTAGAGCGTCACGGGCCTCGTTTACCTCATAGACTGAGGTTACGCTGTTTAATGTGCCGACGCAGTTAGTCCATGTTCCGATTATTTCCAGCCGCCCGTTGTGGTCAAGGTCCGTGACCGCAAAACAGTTGAAGCCCATCGGTCCGATTTCGGTGTCGGGGCCGTAAACGTACCACCACTCCTCGGCGTTATCCGTGATGAGCTTGAGCTGCTTTTCAATGTCGGCGTCCTTCGCCGTTCCGACAGCGCAGGCCGGAACGGAGATGATAAGCGCGGCGCAGAGAATTGCCGCGGCCAGTCTCTTAATAATTCTCACGCCCATCACTCCTCGTCCAGCTTCAAAACCGCCATAAAGGCCTCCGTCGGTATCTGCACCGTGCCGAGGGAGCGCATCTTCTTTTTGCCCTCCTTCTGTTTTTCGAGAAGCTTCTTCTTTCGCGTTATGTCGCCGCCGTAGCATTTGGCCAAAACGTCCTTGCGCATAGCCTTCACCGTCTCGCGGGCGATGACCTTTCCGCCGATCGCCGCCTGGACGGGCACCTCGAAGAGCTGGCGCGGGATATTTTCCTTGAGCTTTTCGCAGAGCCGCCTTGCCCTCGGGTAGGCCTTCTCCCTGTGCGCTATGAAGCTGAGGGCGTCGACCTGGTCGCCGTTTAGGAGCATATCCACCTTTACCATCTCGCTCGGGCGGTACTCAAGGAATTCGTAATCGAGGCTGGCGTAGCCCCTCGTCTTCGCCTTGAGGCTGTCGAAAAAGTCGTAGATTATCTCGCCAAGGGGCATATTGTACCGAAGCTCCACAAGGTTCTGATCGAGATACTGCATATCCCGGTACTCGCCGCGGCGCTCCTGGCACATCGGCATTATATTGCCGACGAACTCGGGCGGGGTGATGATATTCGCCGCCACAAAGGGCTCGCGCACCTCGAGGATCGTTCCCGGGTCGGGATAGTTGTGCGGGTTATCCACCCTGAGCTCCGTCCCGTCGGTCTTCGTTACCTCGTAGATAACGCTCGGAAGGGTGGTGATAAGGTCCAAATTGAATTCCCGCTCTATACGCTCCTGGATTATCTCCATATGGAGCATACCCAAAAAGCCGCAGCGGAAGCCGAAGCCGAGGGCGGCGCTGGTCTCCGGCTCGAACGAGAGCGAAGCGTCGTTTAACTGGAGCTTCTCAAGGGCGTCGCGCAGGTCGGGGTACTTCGACCCGTCCTCGGTATATATGCCGCAGTATACCATCTGCCTCGCCGGGCGGTAGCCGGGAAGCGGCTCGGACGCGGGCGCCTCCGCCGAGGTGACGGTATCGCCCACCTGGGTATCGCGCACGTTCTTTATGCTCGCGGTAAAATATCCGACCTCGCCGGTGTACAGCGCGTCGCAGGGCTTGTAGCCGAGGGGCAGGAGATGCCCGACCTCGAGGATCTGATACTCGGCGCCCGTCGCCATCATCCTGACCGTCTCGCCCTGCTTTACCGCGCCGTCCACCACGCGGACGTAAACCACGACGCCGCGGTACGAATCGTACTGGCTGTCGAAAATAAGGGCGCGGAACGGGGCGTTCTCGTCGCCGCCGGGGGGCGGTACGCGCTTCACGATATCGTCGAGCACGGCCTCGATATTTATGCCCGCCTTCGCGCTTATCTCCGGGGCGTCCATCGCCTCGATGCCGATGACGTTTTCTATCTCCTCCTTCACCCGCTTCGGGTCGGCGGCGGGAAGGTCGATCTTATTCAGCACGGGCAGGATCTCAAGATCGTGCTCGGCGGCAAGATAGGTATTCGCGAGGGTCTGGGCCTCAACTCCCTGAGCCGCGTCCACGACGAGGACGGCGCCCTCGCAGGCGGCGAGAGAGCGGCTGACCTCGTAGCCGAAGTCTACGTGACCCGGGGTGTCGATAAGGTTGAGAACGTAGCTTTCCCCGTCGGCCGCCTTATAGTCGAGGCGGACGGCGCGGGCCTTTATCGTTATCCCGTGCTCGCGCTCAAGATCCATATTGTCAAGGAGCTGATCGGACATCTCTCGCTCGGAGACGGCGCCGCAGAGCTCGATAAGCCTGTCGGACAGGGTGGATTTCCCGTGGTCTATATGGGCGATTATTGAAAAATTCCTGATCTTCGATTTATCCGTCATCTGTCGTTCCTCTTTGAATTAATAAATACCGTATCTGCGTAGGCGGCGAGGTCGTGTATCCTGTCCATAAGCGCCTCGATCTCCTCCCCATCGCCCTTGCGCTCCACGCGGCCGAGGATATAGTCTGCGCTGACCCCGTAGTAATCGCAGACGCGGGCGACGAACTCGAGCCTCGGCTCGCGCAGCCCGTTCTCATAGTGGCTGAGGAGAGCCTGACTTATGCCGAGGTCGGCGGCGGCCTGCCGCTGGCTTATGTTTTTTTCGCGGCGCAGCTCGCTGAGCGCCTCAGAAAAGCTCCTCATCCGTCCGGCGCCTCCTTTCCTTAAATGCCAAATATTACATATTGTATTATACGGGCTGAGCCCGATTTTGTAAAGGGCTCAATCCCTCTTTATGTACTCGGCGGCGACTTTTCCCGTAGATTTAAAAAGATCGCCCATCACGCGGATAAGCTCCTTCTGCTTTTCGCGCGGCACACCGCGCATGGCTGCGGCGACAGCCTCCGCAGTTTTGAGCTTCTTTTCGCTCATCGTTCGGAAGGTCTCGGCCCCCGTCGATTCGAGGACGGAGAATATGGTCTCCACGGCAGAGGCGCGGGTCTCCTCATCGAGGCGGAAGAGCCACGATTTTACGGTTTTCCCCAAAAACGCGCTCAGCTCCGTCTGCCCGGCGGGTATAAACGAGTTGCGCTCGACCTGCCACGAAAAGCCATCGTGCTGCATTATCCCGGAGGCTTCGCTTTTTACGACCCTGCGCTCCGCCGCCGTCGTCAAAAGAACGCCGATGGCTGAGGACTCCGGGATTATGCTGATTATTCGCGGAGCTATCTCACGGTAGCCCTCACTCTGAGTGACCTCGTCAAGGAAGCCCGGCCCGTCGTTTGAATATATCGCCGCTATCCTGCGCCTCGTCCCGGGCTTTGCAAACGCCGCGGCGTAAACGGCAAAGTTGCCGCCCTTTGAATGGCCGCCCGTCCTTATCGGGCCGGAGGTCGACTCCGCGACGGCGTCGAGATAGCGGGCGGCGGCTCTCTGCCCCGCCGTTCCGCTCTTATAGCTCATCTCAAAATCCTCGCGCCAGCCGACGAGGCTCCCGTCGGTGCCGCGAAAGGCGGCGTAGACGCTCCCGTCCGAAAGAGATACGGTCACGGCGGAAAACTGCTCTCCCGCCTCATTGTCTAAATCGTTCACATAGCGGCTGAGCACGGCCGAGCCGAACCGCGCCCCCCTCGTCATCTCATCGAGCATATAGGGAACGAGGGCGGAAAAGGCCGTCTTCGCCGTCCGCTCCGCGGGCGGGAAGAGCTCGAAGTACCTGTCTCTCGCCTCGCTCAGAGAAACGGGTCTCCCGTCCGGCGGCACTATGCCGTCGAATTTTAAGTAGCTCAGCTCGGAGAGTATAAGATTGTCAACGTCGTTAAAGGGATCGGCGGAAAAGGGCAGGTCCCCGCGCCATTTTATATAGTCGATGATATCAGCCATAATAAATCCCCCTTTGCGGTAAAATTATACCACAAAGGGGGAGCTTTTTTCAATTCTCCAGCGCGGAAATAAGGGCGGAATAAAGCTCGTCGTAAGTCTCAAAAGCGGGAATATGCGGGAATTTCGCCTTTATCTCCTCCGTCGAGCGGAAGAGGAAGCCGCGCTTCCCCGCCTCGATCATACCGAGGTCATTATAGCTGTCGCCCGCGGCTATCGTATTGAAGCCGACGGACTGAAGAGCCCGCACGGTCGAGAGCTTGGACTCCTTCACTCTCATCTTAAAGCCGTCTATCATACCGTCCTCTCCTACGGTGAGGCTGTTGCACAAAAGCGTAGGCCAGCCGAGCTTTCTCATAAGCGGCTTTGCAAACTGCGAAAACGTGTCGCTTAATATAACGACCTCCGTGCGCTCGCGGAGCCTGTCGAGGAAGTCCTTCGCCCCCTCGAGCGGATCTATTTTAGCGATAACCTCCTGTATCTCGCGAAGGCCGAGGCCGTGCTCCCTTAAAATGCCGAGGCGCCAGTTCATCAGCTTATCGTAATCCGGCTCGTCTCTCGTTGTGCGGGATAGCTCGGGAATGCCCGAGGCCTCTGAAAACGCTATCCATATCTCGGGAACGAGAACTCCCTCAAGGTCAAGGCAGATAAGATCCACTCTATCAGCTCCTAAATGTTTTTCTAATAAATTATCACAATCCTCTTGTTGTTTCAAGATAAATATGCTGTTTCCTTTATAAGTATTTTTCTGACTGCGCATACGCGCCTACACCTCATCCGTCTCGGCTTCGCCGAGCCACCTTCCCCTCAAGGGGAAGGCTTTAAGGGCAGCAAACCAGGCTTCCCCTTGAGGGGAAGCTGTCAGCGGAGCTGACTGATGAGGTGTCCGCCGTGAAGCGGCGGTGGAGCTTTGCAAAAAGAAAAACCCCTCCTCCTAGATACACTAGGATTTGGGGTATATTTCATTTATTGGGTTTTAGTTGTTAATCAACTATTCCGCAGCAGCGACTTTTTCTTTCTTGCGTAAAGCAGTGAAGATAACCGCGAAGCCCCAACCCGCTAAAGCGACAGGAATTGCGATTTCAACAACGCGGAATAAGACTTTCCACCATGCCATTTCATAACGAATGACATCAACCTTAAGCGCGCAGGAGTTAGCTAATGCAAATAAGTTGTTATGAGCACTTCTTCTCACTAAGTTAGCGTCTTTTGCGTTAGTGGCTTTGACGTATGGAGTGCTATATCTACCACTTGTTTGTAATTTAATTTCCTTATCAGCACAGAGGTTTAA
>ONTN01000098.1 GCA_900320765.1 uncultured Eubacteriales bacterium | reverse complement strand
GTAATGACCACGATGGAAGCCGGCGTTCTCAGCGCGGTACACGGCGAATACTACTCCGCAAACAACGCGGCGACCGAGCAGATCGAGGCGTTCACCACCTTTACCGCCGCGAAGTACGTCGTGATCCCGCTCGGAACTACTACGAAGCTCCCGATCTCCGCCGTTAGCTCCCGTGCGACGAAGCCGACCCTCGACGTTACCGAGATCGAGAACGAGGACGGCATAAATATCGGAATTCTGAACTTCAAGCAGAGCTCCGCTTCTGAGGGAGCGGTCTCCGGAGTGCTCTCCATAACTCCGACCTCCACCGGAACCGGCGTTATCCACGTGACCGATACCGACACCAACACGACCTACTCGATCGCCTTCGAGGTGACCGAGGCCGAGGACGGAATCGACATCTACAAGGATAACGACAGCTTTACCTTCTATAACGGCGACGGTACCGAATTCAATGAGAGCGGCCTGTCTGCGGATCAGAGCTGGACCTTCCCCGGCTCCTCCACCTGGGGTACGACCGCGGAAACCAAGGAGACCCCGCTCAGAAATAACCTCTCGATCGGCGATAAGGACGCATACTTCACCTTCGACTCCGTCGCCGAGGCGATCGACCTCTACTTTGAGGGAACCGTAACCGTAAACAGCACGAACCCGGGCTTTGCCGCCGCGAACGCCGCCACGATAGCCGCTGACGGAACTGTGACCGCAACGAACGCCACGGGCGGCAGCGCTCCGACGCATATCGAGCTAGGTGCAAACCCGGATAACAAGACCTTTACCGTGACGATAAAGATAACAAGCGAGACCGCGACCTTCGACAGGCTTGAGGAGAGCTACGCGGGCGGAGTCGTACCAGTCCCGAGCTACGACGGAACGAACCCGTACTTCATCTGGTCGAGGAGCTTCCCGGATACAGGCTCTGTCCAGACCGGGAACAAGATACCGCTCAAGGTCTACGTTGTGGACAACAACGGAATCGCAAGCATCACGATAAACGGCGTGCAGATAACAGATCCGTCCATTGAGGACGATGCGGTGACGTCGCTTGACCCCGACGAGCTCCTCTGGTGCTATGACTTCGGCGAGCTCAGCGCGAACGGGACATACAATATCACGGCTGCTGACATCTCCGGCAACGAGACGAGCACAACTCTCATCGTAGACTGGTTTATGGACAGCCCGACCGGCGATACGAACACCGTGCCCGTACCGGAATATACCGCCGCTCCGTATAAGGGAGACGCGCCTCTCGGCGACGGATTAGTGAGCGATACCGAGGGACTTTGCTTCAAATTCTCCGAGACAAGCGGAAATACCAAGGCGGAGAACAACACGCACGAGGTATACTACTTCGACGGCGAGAACTTCATTCCCATAACCGCCGATGAGAACGGAAACTTCCCGATAAGCGCGAACGGGATTTACTGGGCGAGAACTATAAACGAGGACGGCACCTGGTCCGCCGAGGCTATCGACGTCACCCAGATCGACAAGACCCTCCCGCAGGCGACCATAACCTACCGCGCCTCCGACAGCTCCCTCATCTGGACGGCGGGCAAGGAGACCAAGCTCAGCGCGAGCATCACCGACGTAACGATAAACGGCTACAAGGTGAACGCCGAGACTGGCTGGAACCTCTACGGAGCCCTGCCGATAGAGCTGAACGGAACCTACGCGCTGAACGCAAAGGACAGCGCCGAGCCCGCAAACGAGGCGAACGCCTCTGTCACCGTGACGGAGATTAAGCTCAACATCGAAAGCTGCGTCTTTGCATCTGACTACGCATGGAACCAGGCTCTTACGAACGGCACCGTTTCCGCCGACCTCACAGGGCTTACGGGCGGAACCTACGTTGAGAGCATCTCCGATCCCGCGAACAACGTATACAAGGCTCAGTACAAGTTGGCTCTCGTCGCCGGCGAGTACGATCATGAAAACGCCGGTGAGCTTGAATGGATCGACACCGAGCCGGGAATGAGCAAGACCTGGACCGGACTCGTGCCCGGAACATACACCGTGGTAGTCGCAGACGCGACAGATCCCGATAACTACGCGACCTCCACCCAGACCGTGGAGGAGAGACTTCTCACCGCGACCACCGCTCATAAGGACGCCTCCGGCTCCTTCGGCGGAGACGGAGAGATAACTGTCACCTCGACGGAGGGCTATACCGGCAAGGTAGAGTTCGCAATTATCACAGCGCCCGAGGGCTTTGAGAACGGCGAGGAGATGGATATCGCCACCTTTAATGCCGAGGACGGCATAGAGTGGGTTGCCTACGACTCCTGGACCGAGGGCCAGATACACACCTTTACCGGACTTAATCCCGGAAACTATTACGTCGCTGTTCGCTGTTCCTTCGCTGACGAGGCGGATTACGAGGAGCTTCAGACCCTCGGCGAAGCGCTCAAGGCGGCCAAGGCTGAGCTTGAGAGCGCAGATGCAGAGCAAGTCGAGTCCAAGACCGCGGCATACGAGGCAGCGAAGACCGCATACGACGCCAAGGCCGCGGCAATAGCTGCAAAGACTTCCGCGGCATACGCCGCACATCCCGAATACTGGGAGTGCGCCACGACCCTCAGCGAGTCGATAACCTATTCGCTTCCCGGACCCGATATCATCGTCGGCAAGAGCGCTATCGTAAGCATCGAGGAGGATGAAAACGGCGTCACGGTCGTTACCCTTAATCCGGAACTCGAGCTCAGCGAGAGCGATAAGGAGACCATAGGCGGCCTCAATCAGGAGGGCGACGTTAAGCTGGTCTCCGGCGACGTCACCGTCCTCGTCAAGGAGGGCGTCATCCCCGAAGGCTTTGATCCGAGCCGCCTGATCGCAGACGTGAGCGAGGCCAAGGACGGTATGGTGGTAGAGTTCACCGACCTTGAGGGCAAGGACAGAGTCGACGCTCTCGGCATAGTGCACGACGGAAACGCGTACTACATCGTGCTCGTTCCGGGCGACTACAGAATTGCCGAGGCTAAGGCGGAATTCTCCGATATCGAGGGTCTCTGGGGCGAGGATGATATAATCTTCACCGCTATGCGTCAGGTGTTCAACGGCACCGGCGGCGGCAAGTTCTCCCCGCAGAAGACTATGACCCGCGCGATGTTCGTCACCGTCCTCTGGAGGATGGCGGGAAGCCCCGAGCCGACCGGCGAGGCGGGCTTCGAGGACCTAAAGGCCGACTGGTATAAGAAGGCCGTAAGCTGGGCACAGGAGACGGGAATCGTCACCGGCTACTCAAAGACGGTGTTCTCGCCCGACAAGGAGATCACCCGCGAGCAGATGTGCGTTATCCTCACGAGGTTTATGGACTGGCTCGGCTGGCCTCTCGCCCGCGTGAAGGACGCGAAGGAATTCTCCGACGCGGACAAGATCGGCAAGTGGGCGAAGGATTCCGTTGAAGCCTGCACTCAGATGGGCCTCATAAACGGCATCAAGGACAAATTCGCGCCGAAGGACGGAGCGACCCGCATGCAGGTCTCGACCATTCTCGCGCGCTTCATCCGCGAGCTTATAGCTCAGTACTGCTAAATAAACTTAACTCTCGGGCCGCAAGTCGGCCCGAGAGCCATAAGGAGTGACCGAAATGAGAAGAGCGCTCGCTGATAACTTCAATCATACTCAGCTTCGCCCCGGCGGTCTCCGCCGCGGAAGCGGCGGAGGATTTCGACGGCTACTTAGTCCGCCTTGCCTCGCCTCTCGGCGAAGGGGAGGCGGAGAGAGCCGGCTGCGAAGCGCTGGGCGGCTCGCTCTACTACGCGGCAGACCCGGGGGCGGTATCCGCCCTCGCGTCTCTTGGCGAGGTCGAGAGCTGCGAGAAAAACTACGGTATGGAGACTCAGGATATTTTTGAGGACTATGAGCCCTCGGAGTGGAATCTTATCTCCGTCGAGGCGGCGGCAGCCTGGGAGCATATGAATGATGCGGGGGAGAGAGACCGGACGGGCTCCGGCGTGACAGTCGCCATAGTGGACTCCGGCGTTATGGCCGACCACCCCGATCTTGTGAACGCTAACGTGCTCGACTATATCGCTCTTTCGAGCGAGGAGGACGGGATAGACAACTACCACGGCACATTCATCGCCGGCCAGCTTGCGGCGGCGGTCAATAACGAAATCGGGATCGACGGCGTTGTTCCGGAGATCAATATCCTGCCAATCTGCATAACCGCAAATGGCGGGAAGACCGATATGAAGACCGCGGCTCTCGGCATAAATACGGCGGTGGAGAACGGGGCGGACGTTATAATCTTCTCTATCGGCGGTACGAACGACAATTCCGTCCTGCGCGAGGCCTGCGAGGCAGCGACCGAGAGCGGAGTCATATTCGTGACCTGCGCCGGAAACTACACCTCCGGCAAAAATAAAAGCGAAGAAAACTATATGTATCCCGCAGCCTACGACTGCGCGGTAACCGTCTCCGCCTGCAAGGCTGAGGGGGACGGCGTAGTATTCGACTCGGATTACTCCTACTATAACGACGCCGTCACCGTCTCCGCGCCTGGAACCGATATCGTTTCTCTATACCTCGACGGAGGCACGGCAACGAAGACCGGAACCTCCTTTGCGGCTCCCATGGTCGCCGCCCTCGCGGTTATGGCAAAACAGGCCGACCCTGATATCGATACCGAGGGCTTCGTTGATCTTCTTCGCGAGAGCTCAATAGACCTCGGCGAAGAGGGCTATGACGTTTATTACGGATACGGCTATATAAACGTAAGGGCGTTTCTCGAAGCCCTTGACGAGAGAACAAAGCCGGACGATCCCGATCCCGAGCCGGATCCTGACCCCGAGCCGGATCCTGACCCCGAGCCGGATCCTGATCCCGACCCGGGCCCCGATCCAAAGCCCGACCCGGACCCGGAACCGGAACCAGAACCAGAACCGGAACCCGAACCCGCACCTGAACCCGAGCCTGAGCCTGAACCTGAACCGGTTTGGTACTCAGACGTGCCGGAGACTTCCTGGAGTTATCCCTATATCAAATTTGTCTCCGACAGGGGCATAATGACGGGAACGGGGGGAGGAGAATTTAAACCCGCCGCCTTCGCGACGAGGGCGATGATAGTGACCGTTCTCTGGAGGCTGGAGAATGAGCCGCAGTCGAATAACGTCCTCACGTTCAATGACGTTTCCGAGGGCAAATGGTACACCGAGGCGATACGCTGGGCTTCCGCGAAGCATATTGCGGGCGGCTACAGCTCCGAGACCTTCGGGCCGAACGACAACGTGACCCGCGAGCAGCTCTGCGCAATGCTGTACCGCTACGCCAAGACCCGCGATGAGAATACCGCCGTCCCAGAGGACGCCGACCTCGGTGCCTTTACCGACAGCGGGGAGATATCCCCGTGGGCTGAGGAAGCGATAAGATGGGCAGTTGCCGAGGGGATAATGAACGGCGTCGGCGAGGGCAGGATAAACCCGAAGGGGCTCGCGACAAGAGCGCAGACCGCCGCTCTGCTGTGCCGCCTGATATCCAGCCTTGAGACCTCACCGGAGAGTGAATAAAATAGGGGCGTACCGCTTGACGCGATACGCCCTTTTTCTGTTATTTGCCCGCAAGCTCTGTGCCGGGGTAATAGGCCGAAAGTATCTCCCGGTAATCGGCGCCCTCCTTTGCCATAAGGTCGGCGCCGAACTGGCTCATGCCCACTCCATGCCCGCGCCCCCGGGTCGTTATCCTTAGCCCGCCGTTCTCCTCGGATAGCTCGACCGCCGTGCTTCCGAGCCCCAAAAGGCTTCTAAGCTCCCTGCCGGATAAGCTGACGCCGCAAAGCGTTACCGAAGCGAGCCGCCCGGACTCCGTCCTAACCTCGTCCGCAATGAGCGGCTTATTCCCATCCGCTCCGTCTAAAAGAGACAGAAGCTCATCCTTCGTGAAGAACAGCTCCTCCTCAAAGCCGCGAACTGTCTCGGCGGACTCCGGAGTATCCACACTTATAAGATAGGGCAGGCTCTTGCCCCAAACTGCGGCGCTCGACTCGGTCTGCCCGCTCGATGAGGCGTGGAATACGGCGAGAGCTGGCTCGCCGCCGTAGACGAGGTATTCGCCGTCAGTCGAGCTCACCGCCGAGCGTATGATGCGGGAATATACGGCGTAGTCGTCTCCCCATTTTTCGCGCAGGTACTCGTCCGACTTCCACGCCGCGCAGCAGGAGCTTGAGGAGCAGATATCCTCGCTGTGATTTGCCGAGGGAGAGACGTTAAGCTTGTACATGGCGTAGGTCCTGAGAGCGACAGCCTGAGCCTTCAGAGCCTCCTTATCGAAGGAGGCGGGCATCTCCGCAGCCACCGCCCCGTAGAGATAGTCCTCCATGCTGATAGTGAGGGTAGCGTCCCCGTCGAGCAGGGTTATGAACAGCTCCGCGTCCGCGAAGCTGCCCGGCTCGGGAAACTCATACCATAGACTGCCCTGAGGCGGCAGGGGTTTTTCCTGCGGCAGATTGAACAGGGGAAGGGCGATAGAAAAGGCAGCCGCGAAAAATGAGACAGCTATCCTTGATTTCATTTTATTCAGCTCCATCTGTAATTGACTTTTAGCGGCAGTACGGTGTAAAATATAGCCAGTTAATTTATATGAAAGCCGGATCAAACTATGATGAAAAAATATGCAGTCCCGGCCATCGCGCTCAGTTGCGGGTGCGTCGCCGCGCTAATCAGAATCCGCGAGCTTGCAGAGGGCTACGATGAAAAGGGCCTGCCCAACGGTGCGGCCATCACGGTTATCCTCGCCGCCTTTTCTCTTGCGGTGATCGCCGCCGCCATCGTTTTCGCTCTAAGGGCCGCCTCCGGTAAGGAGTGCGGGAAGAGCGTGACCGAAGCCTTTGCGGGGAATACCGCCGAGCACATACTGTCCGCCGCCTTTGCCGCCGCAGCTTCCGTATGCGGAGTGCTGATCGCAATAAAAAACGCGGGCGGGGATACGGCGGCGAAGATCTACGGATTTGGCGCCGCTGCCTCGGCTCTCGCCCTGCTCGGGGGCGAACTGCTCACAATGGGGAAGAGAAACGATACCGCCGCGGGGACGCTTCTTGCTCTGCCCGCCGTGTATTTTGCCTTCTCCATGGCGTATGCTTACAGCGCCCACGCAGCAGATCCCGCGATAATGCTCTGCGCTTATAAATGCGCCGCCTTCGGCTTCTCGGCCCTTTTCTTCATCTATTCCGCGTCATTTTCGTTTTTCAAGAGCGCGCCGAAGCTAACGGTTGCGTTCGGCCTCATTTCAGCCTTCCTCCTCGTCCTTTGCATACCGGAAACCGCAGGCGAGGCTGAGAGATTCTTCCTCGCTTTCTTCGCGGCCTCGGCTGCCGCCCGAACGGGGCGCTTTATTGGCACTCTCTACAAAAAATAAATATAAAAAACATACATCCCGCCTATATTTGCACAAAAAAGGCGGGAGTTTTTGCGTCAAAATTGTGGACAAAACGATATGATTATGATACAATCACAATGTATGAAATTATAAAGAGAGGACTTGCGGCTATGATAAATAATCTGATTTCTCAGGACGAGCGTTACCTCTTTGCTGAGGGCACGTGGCTTAAGGCCTATGAAAAGCTGGGCGCTCACCCTGCCGAGATAGACGGGCAGAGGGGCTATATCTTTGCAGTTTGGGCTCCTATGGCGAGGAGCGTCCGAGTCCTGGGCGACTTCAACGGCTGGGATATGAACTCCGGCTGGCTCGAGCCCGACGAAAGCGGCATCTGGACGATCTTCGTTCCCGGAGCCAAGCAGTATGACAACTACAAATACTGCATCGAGACCCGCTGGGGCGACCTAAAGTACAAGGCCGACCCGTACGCCTTCCACGCCGAGACGAGACCCGGCACAGCCTCTAAGCTCTATGATATCGGCGGCTTTGAGTGGGGCGACTCAAAGTGGATGAACAACAGGGCGAAGAACGGCTTTGTAAACCGCCCGCTCAACATCTACGAGGTTAACCTCGGCTCCTGGAGAAGGCACGACGACGGAACTTATCTCTCCTACAGCGAGCTTGCCGATACCCTCGTGCCCTATGCTGCCGATATGGGCTATACCCATCTTGAGCTTATGCCCGTTATGGAGCACCCGTTCGACGGAAGCTGGGGCTACCAGATAACCGGCTACTATGCGCCCACGAGCCGCTTCGGAACTCCGCACGATCTTATGCACTTTGTCGACGCCGCGCACAGAGCCGGCCTCGGCGTTATCCTCGACTGGGTTCCCGGCCACTTCTGCCCGGACGACCACGGCCTCTCTTATTTCACGGGCGAGAAGCTTTACGAGAAGGAGAAGCACCCGAACTGGGGTACCTATAAGTTTGACTTCGGCAGGGGAGAGGTCAAGTCCTTCCTCTCTTCCAACGCACACTACTGGGTCGATATGTACCACGCCGACGGAATCCGCGTAGACGGAGTGACGAGTATGCTCTATCTCAACTTCGGCGTTGACGATCCGAGACTCAAGAAGTTCAACCGCTACGGCGACGAGGGCGACCTCGACGCTATCGAATATATCCGCGGCCTTAACAAGTCCATGGGCATCCACCACCCCGACGTTATGATGATGGCGGAGGAGTCCACCGCGTGGCCTCTCGTTACATATCCCCCCGAGGACGGCGGACTCGGCTTCAACTATAAGTGGAATATGGGCTGGATGCACGACACCCTTCACTATATGCAGGCCGACTTCCCCTACAGGCCCGGCGCTCACCACCTCTTGACCTTCTCGATGATGTACGCCTTCAGCGAGAATTTCGTGCTCGCCCTATCGCATGACGAGGTCGTCCACGGAAAGTGCAGCATAATCGGCCGTATGCCCGGCGATTACTGGCGTCAGTTCGCCGGAATGAGGGTGCTGTACCTCTATCAGATCACCCACCCCGGCGCGAAGCTGAACTTTATGGGCAGCGAGTTTGCCCAGTTCATCGAGTGGCGCGAGTATGAGGGACTGCAGTGGTTCCTGCCCGACAACTATACTGCTCACAAGGCTCAGCTTGACTATGTCAAGGCTCTGAACCACGTCTATACTAAGGAAAAGGCCCTCTGGCAGGTCGACAACTCCTGGGACGGCTATACCTGGCTCGACGCGGACAACAACAAGCAGAGCATGCTCGCCTTTATAAGAAAGGGCAAGAAGCAGGAGGACGATCTCGTCGTCTTATTAAACTTCTGCCCCGAGACCTATCAGGATTACCGCGTCGGCGTGCCCAGAAAGGGC